>JAYTXV010000406.1:0-14685 GCA_043742805.1 Caulobacteraceae bacterium
GCGGTGGTGGCCACCGACGTGAAACTGACCTCGGACGAGGCGCGCCGGGTGGCGATCATGGCCCAGGACGGCATGGGCCGCGCGATCCGGCCCTCCCACAGCCCCTTCGACGGCGATGTGGTGTTCGCCATGTCCACCGGCAAGCGGGAGGCGGCGGAGCCCCGCGCTTTCACCGTGGCGCGTATCGGCGCCCTGGCCGCCGACACCCTGGCCCGGGCGATAGCCCGCGCCGTGTTCCTGGCCACGCCCTGGCCGGGAACCCAGACGCCGACGTGGAAGACGGTCTGAAGCCGACTGGATGACTGCCAAGACCCCTGGTCGACGCCGCCTCGCTCAAGGCCGAACGTGTGCGGGGTCTTGATCTGATGATCGTGAGCAAGGCCACGGGATCTAACAATTGCGGCGAGCCGCGCGGCATCGAGACCTATCCGGACATCGCGCGCTCGCACAGGTAGACCGATAACTGCGCTATCCAGCCGGCCCTCGATCCACGCCAGTTCGACGTCATCGTCACCACCAATCTGTTCGGCGATCTGCTGTCGGACCTCGCCTCGGTGCTGACCGGCAGCCTTGGGCTTTTGCCTTCCGCGACCCTCGGCGCCTCGGGCGCAGGTGTGGCGCCGCGGCCATGTCGCGAGATAATTCAGGCAAAACACCCTGCCGGAATACCCCGCCTTGATTTGAGAAGGTTTATAGTGGGCCGGGGTATCGTTGATAAGGTCCGCACCCGGAGGGGTAGCCATTGCATCTTCATCTAATGATGGGCGCCGCCCTGGGGGTCATGACAGCCGCCCTGGTTCCACCCTGCGCCACACAAGCCGCCGACGCGGCATCCGCGAGCACGCCACCCACCGAAGAGGTGGTGGTGACCGCCGAGCGGCGCAGCGAATCGGTCCAGCATGTCGCGATATCGATGACGGTCCTGAACTCCAAGACCCTGAATCAAGAGGGCGTGGGGACCGTCAACGGGCTGCAGAACGCTTCTCCGAGCCTGGAAATCCAGCCAGCCTTTGGCGGCGGCGCACCGCAGTTCCGCATCCGCGGCGTCGGCTTCCAGGACTACGGGTCCAACAACGCCCCCACCGTCGGGGTGTATATCAACGAAGTCGCCTATCCGATCCCGATCATGACCCAGGGCGCTTTCTTTGACGTCGCGCGGGTCGAGGTGCTGCGCGGTCCCCAAGGCACGCTCTATGGCCGCAACACCACAGGCGGGGCGGTCAATGTCATCACCAATCAGCCCACCCACGATTTCCACGCCGGAGCTGAAATCGAATACGGCAGCTATGACGCCTTCCACGCCGAAGGTTATGTGTCAGGTCCCATGGCGCCGAACCTGGCCTCGCGCCTGGCCCTCGTCACCGAACAGGGTGGTGGTTACCAGTTCAACCGGGTCACCGGCCAGAAGTTCGGCAATGCCGAGCGTTATGGCGCGCGGTGGATCACCGACTGGACCCCCACCAACAGGTTGAAGATAAAGTTGGAGCTCCACCTGCTGGTCGACGATTCCGACGGCAACGGGCTGTATCTGTTCTCGCCGTTCAACCCCGGCGGCACAGTCCTGCTGGCGGCCGACGGCAATCATTTCGCCACCGGATGGGGTCTGGATCCGGTGTTCGCGAAATTCATCGGCGCCTCCGCCAATTCCGCGCCCTTCAAGCGCAACGTTCAGGACGGGGCCTCGATTAATGTGCGCTGCGACCTGGGCTTCGCGGACCTCATCGACATCGTCAGCTATGACTTCATGAATCGCCGAGAACTACAGGACTGGGACGCCACCTCGATCCAGGACGCCGATGTGTTCTTTCATACCCGCTCGACGGTGGTTTCGAACGAACTGAGACTGGTCTCCAACGGAGCGGGTCCACTCAGCTGGATCGGTGGTGTCTATGTCTCATACCAGAACATGAACGAGGCCTACCTCTCGGACTTTCTCAACATCTACGGCATCTCCGCGGGCGTTCACTACAACCAGCAGGTGACTTCGGAAGCCGTGTTCGGCCAGGCGAAATATCAGCTAACCCCCCAGCTCAGCCTGGTGGGTGGACTGAGGTTTGAGGACGAGGTTCGCTCGCTCAACAATTTCACCTCTCAATTCCTGTTCGGGACGACGCCAGTCGGCGGATTGCCGCCATCGAACACCAGCCAGCGGATGAATCCCCTCACCGGCAAGGTGGCCCTGGAATACAAGCCCGAGGAAAATCTGCTGCTCTATGCTTCGGTAAGCCGGGGCGTGAAATCGGGCGGATTCACCGTCTATAACACCGCCAATGTGCAGTCGATTTCACCGTTCTCGCCCGAGACGCTGTGGGCTTATGAGGGCGGCTTCAAATGGACCCTGCCCTACCGCAACCTGCATCTGAACGGCTCGGGCTTCCATTATGACTATACCGACGAGCAGGTGCTGTCGGACCTCTACACCCCACCCATCAACGGCAACCCCGCCGTGGTCATCGGCCACTTCGTCAATGCGCCGAAATCCCACATCGACGGCGCGGAACTGGAATTGGCCGGCGAGGTCCTGCCGCATCTGACGATCTCGCAGCAGATCGGTTACAAGATCGGCGGCTTCGACAGCTTCCCGAACTTCGTCAATGTGCTGACCGGCGTTCCGCAGAGCCAGACCGGCCAGAAAATCCCCTTCCCCAAGTTCAGCTACGAGGGGGAAGCCGCCTACTGGTTCGGGATCGGCGCCGGCTATAAGTTGGAGATCGAGGGCAACTACAGCTACCACGACTACAATCCCTCGCCCTTGCCTCTGCCGCCGCCAACCTATGACATACCGGCCTATTGGCTGGTCAACGCCAACCTGACCTTGACGCCGCCGGACGCCCGCTGGAGCGCGGGTGTCTACTGCAACAACCTGTTCGACGCACAGTATGACCTGGTGAAGAACTTCTTCATCCCGGGCATCAACGTCGCCTCTCCCGGCGCCCCCCGCGAGGTCGGCGGCCGCCTCACCTACGCGTTCTGACGGGCACTCCAGGCGAGGGTGAAAACCTTCCTACGGCAGAGCCTTAAACCCGGCAGAATCCCCAGACAGCATCCATCGCAGTCACCCAAACCCCACGTTAACCTGACTTGCCAGCCGTCGCGACGCAGGGGTCAGGGATTGCAATGGCTAAAAAACTGTAGGACGGTTTGTACAGGGTCTTACTCGATCGAAATCCGACGGTGGCAGCCTGATTGCCAGAGGCCAAGGCTACGCAGTAACGACGACGGTAGCGTGACAAAGTGCTCACCATTTATTGCCTATTAAAATTCAAGATATTAATTTCCGCAAAACCCTAGGAATAAGTTGTTTTGATAAGGAAACATTCCTTGAATTAGTGAAACAAACATGCTGAAGTTTAGCGAAATAAACTTTAGGGCAAAAAATAAATGTCAAAAATGTATATCGCCTTGGTCGCGGCTATGGCTTTGACGCCTTTGAGTATGGTCAGGGCCGCTAACGATCCGACCGTCGAGTTCACCCCCGAGGTGCGCCACGACGTCTCGCTTCCCTTGCGCTATCTCGCCACACTCGCCGCCCCGGAACCGCGCCGCGGGCCACGCGCCCTGGCCGTGCGTCCGCTGCCATCGACCGACCTGGCCGCGCCCGAACAGGTCGACGGCGCCCTTCAGAGCAGCACGGGCAAGCGGATCGCCACGACCGACGGCCTCAATTTCGCGGGGGTAGGCCAGGGCGATTATGGGTTCACGGATTCCTCCGCGCCACCGGACACCAATGGCGCGGCCGGTCTCACCCAATATGTGCAGCAGGTGAATACGGCCCTGGGTATCTTCGACAAGACTACGGGCGCGCTGCTGTTGTCGGTAAAGGCCACCAACACGATCTGGACGGGTTTCGGTGGCGGCTGTGAAACCAACAACGACGGCGATGGCGGCGTGAAATATGATCGGATCGCCAATCGCTGGGTGATCACTCAGTTTTCGGTTTCGACAACGCCCTACCTTGAATGCGTGGCCGTATCGCAGACCAGCGATGCAACCGGCGCCTATTATCGATACGCGTTCAACTACGGCACTCGGGATTTCATCGATTACCCCAAGATCTCGGTCTGGCCGGACGCTTACTATGCCACCTATAATGACTTTCGCGGCTCCAACTTTTTTGGCGCGAAGGTTTGCGCGTTCAAACGTTCGGCGATGTTGACCGGCGCAGCGGCCTGGCAACAGTGTTTTCAGCTGTCGAGCGCCTACGGCGGCCTGCTGGCGTCCGACCTGGATGGCGCGACCTTGCCTCCGGCCGGCTCGCCAAACTATTTGCTCAATTTCGGAACCAATTCACTTAATCTGTGGAAGCTCAGCCTGAGCTGGGCGGCTCCCAAATCCTCCAAGCTGACCGGGCCGACGGCGATCCCAGTCGCCGCGTTTAACGCGGCTTGCGGCGGGGGAGGCGTATGCATTCCCCAGAAGGGCACCTCTCAGAAGCTCGACAGCCTCGCTGACCGTCTGATGTACCGCCTCGCCTATCGCAATTTTGGCGATCATGAGTCTCTGGTCGTCAACCACTCAGTCACGGCTGGCGGCGTCACGGGCGTGCGGTGGTACGAGTTGCGGTCGCCGGGCATCATCCCCGCCATCTATCAAAGCGGCACATTCGCGCCCGACAAGATCTCGCGATGGATGGGCAGCGTGGCGATGGACAAAGTAGGCGACATCGCCGTCGGCTACAGCGCCTCTTCGGGGGGAATTTACCCGTCGATTCGCTACACAGGCCGCGTTCCGACCGACGCGCTGGGCACGCTGGAGACGGAAATGGTCGTCAAGGTCGGAGGCGGCAGCCAGAACGGCAACCTGGACCGCTGGGGCGACTACACCTCCATGTCGGTCGATCCGGTGGACGACTGCACCTTTTTCTACTCCAACGAATACGAGAAGAGCACCGGCTCCTTCAACTGGAGCACCCAGATCAACGCGTTCAAGTTCCCAGGCTGCCAGTAAACCCTCGACCCTGGCGCGGCCTTTTGACCACGGATCCGATAGGTATCCGTGGTCGATGCGTCCTGGGCGCGCGGCGATCGGGACATAGAGTTCGTGGCGTCCTATATCCGCCATCACTATGCGCGACTTCGCCCACCTCCTCGACCGGCTGTCCCTCACCGCCTCGCGCAACGCCAAACTGACCCTGGCGCGGGATTTCCTGCGCGAGACGCCCGATCCGGACCGGGGCTGGGCGCTGGCGGCGCTGACCGGCAATCTGAGCTTCAAGGCCGCCAAGCCCGCCGCGATTCGGGCCGCGGTGGAGGCGCGGATGGACGGGGTCCTGTTTGCCTGGTCCTATGACTATGTAGGCGATCTGGCCGAGACCGTGGCCCTGGTCTGGCCGGCTAGGCCGGGCGCCAACCGCCAGCCGGAGCTGTCCGAGGTGGTCGACGCCTTGGCCGGCGCCACCCGGCTCCAGGCCCAGACCCTGATCGAAGGTTGGCTGGACGCGCTGGACGCCGACGGTCGGTGGGCGCTGCTCAAGCTGGTGACGGGCGCCCTGAGAGTGGGCCTGTCGTCGCGCCTGGCAAAACAGGCGGTCGCCGACCTGGGGGGCGTGCCGGTAGCGCAGATCGAGGAGCTCTGGCACGCTCTCGTCCCGCCCTATGGCGACCTGTTCGCCTGGCTCGAGGGCAAGGCCGAACGCCCCACCGCCGACGCGCCCGGGCGATTCCGCCCGGTAATGCTGGCCCAGGCCCTCGACGTGACCGTCGACTTCGCCAAGCTAGAACCGGCCGACTACGCCGCCGAGTGGAAGTGGGACGGCATTCGCGTGCAGGCGGTCAACGAGCGTGGCGAGCGGCGGCTCTACACCCGCACCGGTGATGTGATTTCCGACGCCTTTCCCGACGTGCTGGCAGTGCTGAATTTTGAAGGCGTGATCGACGGCGAGTTGCTGGTGATGCGTGGCGGGGCCGTGGCGCCGTTCGGCGATCTGCAGCAGCGCCTCAACCGTAAGACCGCCGACGCGAAACTGATGGCCAGATTCCCGGCCGGGATCCGCGCCTATGACCTTTTGCTGGAGGGCGAGCGGGATCTGCGCGCGCTGACCTTCGCCGAGCGCCGGACCCGGCTCGAGGCGGTGATCGCGGCCGGCGGCTCGGACCGTCTCGACCTGTCGCCCCTACAGTCCTTCATAGATTGGGACGATCTGGCCCGGCTGCGCGCCGATCCTCCGCCGGGAGATGCGCGCAACGCCGAAGGCCTGATGCTGAAACGCCGGGACTCGGCGTATCTGGCTGGCCGGCCCAAGGGACCCTGGTTCAAGTGGAAGCGCGATCCGCGCCTGGTCGACGCGGTGCTGATGTATGCGCAGCGCGGCCACGGCAAACGCTCAAGCCTCTATTCAGACTACACCTTCGGCGTCTGGCGCGAGGACGCGGCGGGTCACAGGTCGCTGGCGCCCGTCGGCAAGGCCTATTTCGGCTTCACCGACGAGGAATTGAAACAGCTCGACGCTTTCGTGCGCGAAAACACCATCGAACGCTTCGGGCCGGTGCGATCGGTGCGGGCCGACTGGGACTTCGGCCTGGTGCTCGAGGTGGCCTTTGAAGGCTTGCAGCGCTCAACTCGCCACAAGAGCGGCCTGGCCATGCGCTTTCCGCGCATCAGCCGCATCCGCTGGGACAAGCCCGCCCGAGAAGCCGACGAGCTGGCGACCCTGGAGCGGATGCTGGAGACAATGGGCGCTTCGTGAACAGGGGAAGACGTTTTCCACAGATGATATAGATGACGCACGTAACAAATCTGGCAAATGGACGAAGAACATGTTGCGGTTCGCGCGAAGTGCAGTCAGACATTATGCAATGTTCAGGGACTGAAAAAACTATCCTGTCTGCATCGTCTGCGAACAGAAAACTGCTTTAGCGGCTGAACCCTCGTACACAATCTATGATCCGGTCCTGGACGTCGGGCGCGAGGTAGGGGTGCATGGGCAGCGCCAGGACGGTCTTGGCCTTGGCGTCCGAAACAGGCAGGCCGCCGGGTCCCTGGGCGCAACGGGCATAAGGCGCCTGACGGTGCATGGGGACGGGATAATAGACGGCCGTGGGAACCCCCGCGGCCTTAAGATGCATCGCCAGGCCGTCGCGGTCGCGATGCTCGATCACATATTGCGCCCAGGTGGAGAGACCACCGTCGATCACCGTTGGAACCGACAGGCAGGCCTCGGCCAGGCCGTCGGAATAGCGGGCGGCGACGATCTGGCGCGCGGCGATCTCGTTCTCGAAGATGGCCAGTTTCTCGATCAGGATCGCCGCCTGCAACGTATCGAGACGCGAGTTCATGCCGATCCGCGCGTTCAGATATTTTGGGTCGTGACTGCCCGGCGCGGGGTCGCCGGCCACCGCCTTGCCATGCACGCGCAGCGAATCCATCCGGTCCCAAAGCGCGTCGTCCTTGGTCAGCACCGCGCCACCGTCGCCGTAGCAACCGAGCGGCTTGGCGGGAAAGAAGCTGGTGGTCGCCACGTCCGCCCAATGGATGGGATGCTCGCCGTTCAGGGTGCAGCCGAACCCCTGAGCTGAGTCGGCAATCAGCTTGACGCCATGGCGGCGGCAAATGGCGGCCAGCCTGGGATAGTCGGCCGGTTGGCCGAACAGATCCACGGCGATCACCGCGGCCGGCCGCATCCGCCCGGCCGTTTCGACCGCGTGGATCGCCGCTTCCAGGGCGTCGGGATCGAGGTTGTAGGTGTCGGGCCGGATATCGACGAACACCGGGCTGGCGCCGGTCCAGGGAATCACCTCCGGCGTGGCCGCGAAGGTGAAGGCCGGACAGAACACCGCGTCGCCCTCCTCGATTTCCCAGGCCATCAACGGCAGCGCCAGGGCGTCGGTGCCGTTGGCGCAGGACAGCGCCCGGCCGGCGCCGCTAAAAGCGGCCAGCCTGACTTCAAGCTCGCGCACCTCGGGACCCATCACATAGGCGCCGTGGGCCAGCACCCGGGCGATGGCGGCGTCGATAGCGGGCTTGATGCGCGCCTGCTGCGCCGCGAGGTCGATAAACGGAATCATCGCAGGCGCTGATACCCGCCTTGCGCGACGAGCGCGAAACAATCTGGGTATCCCTTTATTTCGGATCTGAAGGAGCCAGAACACCCAGCGACAGGACGAAAGCCTCCAGATCACCCCCCGGAAACAGCGCGCCGTTGACGCCGCCCCGGGTCGCGGCTTCCATATCGGAAGTTTTGTCGCCGATCAGGACGGTTCGGGCCGGATCGAGATTCAGATCCGCGATAGCCCGCAGGACCATGCCTGGGTTGGGTTTGCGATCGGGGTGGTCGGGATGGGCGTATCGCTCCACCGGCGCGTCGGCGAGAAACGGACAAACATAGATGGCGTCGATATGAGCGCCCTCCGCCGCCAGGTCCCCGCGCATCACCGCGTGTAGACGATCGACCGCCGCTTCATCGAAATAGCCCCGGGCGACGCCCGACTGGTTGGTGGCCACCGCCACGGCGATCCCCACCGCGTTCAGACGCCCGATGGCGTGGCGAGCGCCTGGCATCCATTCCAGCCGCTCGACCTCGCCGACATAGCCGTGATCGACGATCAGAACCCCGTCGCGGTCGAAGATCACACCAGCCCGTCCTGTTTTGACCGCGCGTCTTGTTTTGGTCGCGTCCGTCATGACATCCAGGGTCCCGCTTCACGTCGACCCAGGGAGACCTAGCCCACCTTGAAAGCCTCGCCAAAGCTTCACGCCAAAGCGGCGGCCTCGGCCATCAGAACCGTGGAAGCCGAGATCGAGGGTCTGCGCGCCCTGGCCCGGGCGTTGGAAACCGATCTGGCGGCGGCTCTGAACGACGCCGTCGACACCATCGCGCGCGCCAGGGGCCGGGTGGTGGTGACCGGAATGGGCAAAAGCGGCCATGTAGCGCGCAAGATCGCCGCCACCTTTGCCTCCACAGGAACCCCGTCGTTCTTTCTGCATCCGGGCGAGGCCAGCCACGGGGACCTGGGCATGGTGGCGGTGGGCGACGTTGTGGTTGCGCTGTCCTGGTCGGGGGAGACCCCAGAGCTCCGGGACGTGATCCACTTCTGCAAGCGGTTCAATGTGCCGCTGATCGCCATATCCTCCGAGAGCGCCAGCGCCCTGGCCGCCGCCGCGGATGTGGCGCTGATCCTGCCCCGAGCCGACGAGGCCTGTCCCAACGGCCTCGCCCCCACGACATCGACCACCATGCAACTGGCGTTCGGCGACGCCCTGGCGATCGCCCTGTTGGAGAACCGGGGGTTCTCCGCCGCCGACTTCCGCGAATTCCATCCGGGCGGACGGCTTGGAACGCGGCTGATAACCGTCGCCGACCTGATGGCCACGGGCGCCGATGTTCCGACCTTGCGGCCGGACGCCACCCTTTCGGAAGCGATCTTCGAAATCAGCCAGAAACGCTACGGCGGAGCCGGGGTGGTCGACGCCGACGGTCAGCTCCTGGGCGCCTTCACCGACGGCGACCTGCGCCGGGCCCTGCCGATTGCCGATCTGACGGCTCGGGTCGGCGACCACATGACCCGTCAGCCAACGTCCGTCGATCCGCAGTTGTTGGCCACCGAGGCCCTGAGGGTGATGAATGAGCGGCCTAGCCCGATCATGCTGATGTTCGTCTGCGAGGCCGGCCGGCTGGTGGGCGCTGTGCATATGCACGACCTGCTGCGGGCCGGGATTGCCTGATCGCGCCCGGGACGGCCTATAAGGGAGCCGAACCAGGCGAGGGAACTCATGGCCGTCAGTCTTTACTCATTTGTCGATCTTTATGACCGGGGTCTGGATACGGCCGCCCATATCCTGGCGAAGGGAGCCGAGCACGCCGCCGCGACGGATGCGACCGAACCGGAGATGCTCGATTGGCGGCTGATCCACGACATGCAGCCGCTTCGCTACCAGCTGATGGTGGTCTGCAATTGCTCCAAGCAATGGACGTCGCGGGTGGTGGGCCTGCCGGTTCCCGGGGACATCAGCGTCGATCTGACCCTGGCCGGGTTTCAGGCCGCCATCGCCGAGGCGAAACTGTTTCTGGCCGGTCTGACGGCGGACCAGTTCGAGGGCCGCGACGATATCCCGCTCACAGTCACCCTTGGCGGCGGGATGGAACCGACCTTGCCCGCCGGCCGGTGGCTGACCGGGTTCGCCACCACCAACTTCTATTTCCATCTGTCGACCGCCTATGGAATTCTGCGGTCCCACGGCGTGCAGATCGGCAAGATCGACCTGTTCCCCCGCGGCCTCTGACGGGTTGAACACGGGACCGCCGGCCATGGATGCTCCACGCAGCTCGGCCACCAAGGCCAACGCCATGGCCCCCGGCCTCTATCTGGTGGCGACGCCGATCGGCAATCTGCGGGACATCACCTTGCGGGCGCTCGACATCCTCGAGGGGGCCGATGTGATCCTGTGCGAGGACACGCGGGTGGGGGGCAAGCTTCTGGCCGCCCATGGTCTCAAGGGGCGTCTGGAGCGCTATGACGAACACGCCGCCGAGCGGGTCCGTCCCAAGGCCCTGGCGCTGCTGGCGGCGGGCGGCAAGCTGGCGCTGATTTCGGACGCCGGCACGCCGCTAGTGTCGGACCCTGGCTACAGGCTGGCGCGCGAGGCCATCGCGCAGGGGGCGGCGGTGTTTCCGGCCCCGGGACCCTCGGCGGCCCTGGCGGCCCTGACCGTCTCGGGCCTGCCGACCGACCGGTTCCTGTTCGCCGGCTTCCCGCCGTCCAAGTCGGCCGGCCGGCGCGATCTGTTCATCGAACTGGCGCCGATCCGGGCCACCCTGATCTTCTACGAGGGCGGGCCACGCCTGCGCGCCAGCCTGACCGACATGGCGGCGGTGTTCGGGAACCGTGAGGCCGCCGTCGCCAGGGAATTGACCAAGCTGCACGAGACCGTGGTGCGTGGCCCTCTGGAAGACCTGGTCGCCGATCCGCGCCTGGATGCCCCCCGGGGCGAGATCGTGGTGCTGGTGGGGCCGGGCGCTGACCCCGTCGCCAGCACCGACGAGGCCGACGCCGCCCTGGCCGAAGCCGTGGCCAGGTTGGGGCCGGCGCGCGGCGCTTCCGAAGTGGCCAAGGCCCTGGGGCTGTCCCGGCGGGAACTCTACGCCCGCGCCCTGGCCTTGCGGGGCCAATAGGCCGCGCGATATGCCAGAGAGACGGCGGGCGAGACTCGCCATCGCCGCCTCGGGGGAAATCCATGTCGCTGAATGTCGCCGTCCAGATGGACCCTGTCGAGACCATCAATATCGATACCGACTCCACCTTGCTGATGATGATGGAGGCTCAGGCGCGCGGACACTCCCTGTGGGTCTATGAGCCCGATCGCCTGTCGATGGAGGATGGCCAGGTGACCGCCCGCGGTCGCGCCCTGACTTTGCGCAATGTGAAGGGCAACCACGCCACCCTGGGTCCACGCGAAGTGCGACACTTGCGGGAAATGGACGTGGTGCTGATGCGTCAGGACCCGCCCTTCGACATGGCTTACATCACCGCCACGCATTTTCTGGAGACCATCCATCCCGCCACCCTGGTGGTCAACAACCCCGCCGAAGTGCGCAACGCCCCGGAGAAGCTGTTCGTCACCGGCTTTCCAGGCCTGCAGCCGCCGACCCTGATCACCAGCGACCCGGAGGCCATCGACGATTTCCGGGCGCGTCACGGCGATATGGTGCTGAAGCCGCTTTACGGCGGCGGCGGCTCAGGGGTGGTGCGGCTGAAGGCGGACGATCCCAATCTCGACGCCCTGCTCGAACTGCACGCCATGATCAGCCGCGAACAGGTGATAGCCCAGAAATTCGTGCCGGCGGTGTCGCGGGGCGACAAGCGCATCCTGCTGGTGGACGGCGAGCCCGTGGGGGCGATCAATCGTATCCCGGCCGACGGCCAGGTGCGCTCGAACCTGGCCAAAGGCGGGCGGGCCGAAGCCGTGGCTCTGACCGCGCGGGATGAGGAAATCTGCCGCGCCATCGGTCCGGAGTTGCGGCGGCGGGGCCTGTTGTTCGTGGGTATCGATGTGATCGGCGACTACCTGACCGAGATCAATGTCACCTCGCCCACCGGGGCCCAGCAGCTGAAAAGGTTTGGCGGCGCCGACGCCGCCGTGGTGCTGTGGGACCGCATCGAGGCGCTCCGCGCTGCGTGAGCGCCTGATGTTGACATTCTGCAAATAAAGTCATTGAACCGTCGTAAATTCCCGTATAGTTCTTTTTTTGTTCCCCGTCCGACCCGAGCACTTTGGCCGGCCTGTGGATAACCTAGACGCGATATGGGGCAAAGCATGGCGGCGCGGGTGGTCTCGGTGGCGTTCGAGGGGGTCGAGGCCAGGCGTGTCGATGTAGAGGTCCAGAAGGTCGGCGGCGGCCCCTCGGCCTTCGTTGTGGTCGGCTTGGCGGACAAGGCGGTTGGCGAATCGCGTGAACGCGTCCGGGCGGCGTTTGCCGGTCTGGGTCTCGCCCTGCCGTCCGGCCGGGTGGTGGCCAATCTGGCCCCCGCCGACGTTCCCAAGGAAGGCAATCACTTCGACTTGCCCATAGCCCTGGCGCTGATGGGGGCGATGGGGATCATCCCCCAGGATGCTCTCGACGGCTGGGCGGCGATCGGCGAGTTGAACCTGAACGGAGAGATCGCCCCGGTGGCCGGCGCCCTGCCCGCCGCGATGGCGGCCGGGGCGATGGGCCTCGGCCTGATCTGTCCGGAGGCTTGCGGTCCCGAGGCGGCCTGGGCTGGCGACACGGCCATACTGGCGCCGCGCTCGCTGATCGCCCTGGTCAACCACTTCCGGGGCACACAGACCCTGAGCGCGCCCAAGCCCGGAGCCATGGTCGATCCGGTCCGTGGGCCCGACCTGCGGGACGTGAAGGGCCAGGAAAATGCCAAACGGGCGCTGGAGATCGCGGCGGCCGGCGGCCACAATCTTTTGTATATGGGGCCACCGGGTTCGGGAAAATCGATGCTGGCCCAGAGGCTGCCAGGCCTGCTGCCGCCGCTGACCGCAGCAGAGCTTTTGGAAACCTCGCTGGTGCATTCGATCGCCGGCCTGATCGCCAAAGGCGCCCTGACCCGCGCCCGGCCGTTTCGCAATCCGCATCATTCGGCCAGCATGGCCGCCCTGACCGGCGGTGGCCTGCGAGTGAAACCCGGCGAGGTGTCGTTGGCCCACAACGGGGTCCTGTTCCTCGACGAATTGCCCGAATTCAGCGCCCAGGCTTTGGACTCCCTGCGTCAACCTCTTGAGACCGGAGAGGTGACAATCGCCCGGGCGAACGCCCACGTGCGCTTCCCCGCCCGGGTGCAGCTGGTGGCGGCGATGAACCCCTGTCGCTGCGGCGTCGGTGGCCTGGGTCGCGGCGCCTGCGGCAAGGCCCCGCGCTGTCAGCAGACCTATCAAGGCAGGGTATCCGGCCCGCTGCTCGACAGGATCGATCTCACCGTCGAGGTCCCACCGGTCACCGCCGCCGACCTCGCCCTGCCCCCACCGGCCGAAGGAACGGCGGAAGTCGCCGCGCGGGTAGCCGCCGCCCGGGACATCCAGACGCGCCGCGCCGAGACGGCGGGCGATGGGGCTAGCCCGCTGAACGCCCGGGCGGAGGGCGCATGGCTCGACCAGATCGCCGCCCTCGACGCACCGGCCAAGGCCCTGATGGCCAAGGCTGCCGAAGCCAGAACCCTCACCGCCCGAGGCTGGACCCGCACCCTACGGCTGGCCCGAACCATCGCTGACCTGGAGGGCGGCGGACCGGTGCGGCGGGTGCATGTGGCCGAGGCCCTGATCTATCGGCGCGTGGGACTGGGGGGAGATGGGGTTGGGGAAACCACGCACTTCATGTCCGCCGTCGGCTGACGGCGCGCGAAGACCGAGCGTTTATCCGATGCGGAACTATGCTGGCTTCGGCCACCAACCACCCTCGCAATAAGCGCGGTCCGCCCGTCATGGTTGGCAAGCCGGTGGTCAAGGGGGCCCTCGCCGACGCCGCTGATTCCGTCGCCGTTGCGGGCCTCCCTGGCGAGAGACGATCCGCGTGGAACACCGCTAGGTGTAAGGACCGACCGAAGTTAACAAGGAACACAACAATCGCCAGCCGCCACGATCCGATTTCGGGTCGAATCGCGGCGGCCATCTGGTGGAACGAACATGACGTTGAAGGTTGTGGGCTCCGGCCTGGGACGGACGGGAACGAAATCCCTGCAATCGGCGCTGAACCTGCTGGGCTTTGGACCTTGTCACCACATGATCGAGGTTTTCGCTCACCCTCAGAGCATGCCGCTTTGGATCGAGGCCGGCGCCGGGCGACCCGACTGGGACGCCATTTTCGCGGACTATTCATCGATGGTCGACTATCCGGGCGCCGCCTTCTGGCGCGAGCTGGCTGACTATTATCCGGAAGCCAAGGTGCTGCATTCGGTGCGCGATCCCGACCAGTGGTTCGACTCGACCCAGGCGACGATCTTCGCGCCGGGATCGCCGACCACGACGACCATTGAGGGTGGACCGATGGCGGCGTTCTTCGGCGCCTTCATGAAGGGAATCCAGGGCCATGTGAACGACCGCGCCTTCATGACCGATCACTTCCGCCGCCACACCGAAGCGGTGAAAAACGCCATCCCGCCTGAACGCCTGCTGATTTATGAGGCCGGGCAGGGTTGGGAGCCCCTATGCGCGTTTCTAGGGGTTCCGGTTCCGGAAACACCCTATCCATCGGAAAACAACCGCGCC
>JAYTXV010000407.1:0-7589 GCA_043742805.1 Caulobacteraceae bacterium
CGCGCTCTGCCGCGAGCCGCCCAGGCCGGTTTCAGGACTGACGGCGAACCGGATGTGGGCGCGGTCATCCGCGCCCTGGCGCGCCGCCCCTGGGAACTGCCGGCCCTGATCAGTGTCGCCCTGGAGGCGGACGCCGCCTTCAGGGCCCTGGAGCGCGCGGCCCGGGCGATTTAGCCGCCGGGGCGTCTATTCCGCCGGTTCGCGCTGAACCTTGCGGGCCTTGGGGTTCGACGCTTTCACCTCGGCCAGCATCTTCTCCACGTGGGTGGAGAAGACAAACTCCGCCGGGCGCTCGCTTGCCCGCGAGATATCCTCCGCCATCGGACCGGTGGTGCGCACGCCGCGCAGGCTGACCGTGAGCGCCTTCAGCGGGTTCTTCATGATGTCGGTTACCGCGCTGGCTTCAAAGCCCGAATGGACCATGCAGTCCTTGCACTTCTCGTAATTGCCGACGCCGTAGTCGTCCCAGGCGGTGTCGTCCATGAGTTCCTTGAACGTCTTGGCGTAGCCTTCGCCCAGCAGATAGCAGGGCTTCTGCCAGCCAAACACGGTGCGGGTCGGATTGCCCCAGGGCGTGCAGGCATAGGCCTGGTTGCCGGCGAGGAAATCCAGGAACATGGTCGATTGGGTGAAGCTCCAGGCCTTGCCGCCATTGCCCCGGGCGAAGATATCGCGAAACAGCTGCTTGGTCTTGGTGCGGCCCAGGAAGTGATCCTGGTCGGGCGCGCGTTCATAGGCGTAGCCGGGCGAAATGGTCACGCCGTTGACGCCGACGATCTTCATTTCGTCGAGGAAATCGGCCACCCGCTTGGCGTCCGCGCCCTGGAACAGGGTGCAGTTGATCGAGACCTGGAAGCCCTTGGACTTGGCGAGGCGAATGGCCTCGACCGCCTTCTCGTAAACGCCGCCCAGGCACACCGACTTGTCATGCATCACCTTGTCGCCGTCCAGGTGGATCGACCAGGTGACCATCGGGTCGGGTTTGTACTGATCGATCTTCTTGGTCAGGAGCAGGGCGTTGGTGCAAAGAATGACGAACTTTTTCTTCTCCAGGTAGCCTTTGACGATCTGGGGCATATCGCGGTGCAGCAGCGGTTCTCCGCCGGCGATCGACACCACGGGCGCGCCGCACTCATCGATCGCCTGCATGCACTGATCATAGCTCAGGCGCTGGTTGAGGATCTCGTCGGGATAGTCGATCTTGCCGCAGCCGGCGCAGGCCAGGTTGCAGCGGAACAGCGGTTCCAGCATCAGAACCAGCGGATAGCGCTTCACGCCGCTGAAATGTTTCTTGGCGATATAGGCGCCGATCCGCGCCACCGCCGTCATGGGAATCGCCACACAGGGCTCCTTCAGTCAAAATACCTAAGCAAACCTCACGAGGTTTGCTTACATCAAACATTCATTAGCAGCATTGATTTTGCTTGGAAAAAGCAAAATCAATCGTGGCGTTCGCCACGCAAGGCTGCTTGGGGTAGATTTATCAGGTTCTCAGTTCGGCCGGGAGACGGAACTCGATATCTTCCTTCACCCCGTCCATCGGTTCGACGGTGACCGGGCCGAGCCTGCGCAACGCCTCGATCACCTCGAGTATCAGTTCCTCTGGAGCCGAGGCTCCGGCCGTCAGCCCCACGGCGTCCTTACCGATCAGCCAATCCGGATTCAAAGCAGAAGCGTCAGCGATCAAATAGCTGGGAATACCCTCCTCAAGGCCGATTTCGCAGAGGCGATTGGAGTTAGAGCTGTTCTTGGCCCCCACTACCAGGATGACATCGGCCATCTTGCACATATCACGCACGGCGGTCTGACGATGCTGGGTAGCGTAGCAGATGTCGGTGGTGTCGGGGCCGGCGATATTGGTGAAGCGGGCCTTGAGCGCCACGATCACCGCCTTGGTGTCATCGACGCTGAGCGTGGTCTGGGTGACGTAGGCAAGCGGCCGGTCCGCGGGAATATCGAGCGCCGCCACATCGGCGACGGTGGAGATCAGGTGCACCGGCGCGTCGATCTGGCCAATCGTGCCCTCCACCTCCGGATGACCGGCGTGGCCGATCAAGATCATCGAGCGCCCGTGGCGCACATAGCGCTTGGCCTGAGTGTGGACCTTGGACACCAACGGGCAGGTGGCGTCGAGCACCGGCAGACCGCGCGCCGCCGCGGCATTGAACACCGATTTGGCCACGCCGTGGGCGCTGAACACCAGATGAGCACCGTCCGGGGCCTGGTCGATCTCCTCGATGAAAATCGCACCCTTGGCCTTGAGGCTGTCCACCACATGCCGGTTGTGGACGATTTCGTGGCGGACGTAGACAGGCGCCTGATATTTATCCAAAGCCCGCTCGACGATCTCGATTGCGCGCACGACGCCGGCGCAGAAGCCCCTCGGCTGGGCCAGAATAACTCTCACGTCGGCGGCTCCGCACTCGCGTTATGACCATCTGGGCCGGCACAATTGGTGATGCGATCACCCACCACCAATTAACTCTCGGTGGCAATTAGCAGGTATGAATGGATTTGGGGAGGGCAAGAGGCGCCGGCCAATCAGGGCGAACCGTTGCTCTTGCCTTGTCTGCAATAGGCTGGGTATCTGCCCGGGAAAATATGGATTTTACGCGAATTTATGGCGAAGCTGTTCATATCCTACGCTCGGTCGACGGCGGCACGCGCGCGCCTGATTGCCGAGACGCTGGAGGCCGAAGGTCATGAGGTGTGGATCGACGACCAGCTTCTATCCCATCGCTCGTTCACCGACTCCATCGAAGAAAAGCTGAATTCGGCGGATGCCGTCGTTGTCGCTTGGTCAAACGACGCGACTCGGTCGGAATGGGTTCGGGCCGAGGCGAACCGGGCCCGGCTCGCGGGCAAGCTGGTGCAGGTGCGACTCGATTCCTGCGCGCTGCCTCTGCCCTATGATGAAATTCACTGCATAGACATCTCGTCCTGGTCGGGAGACTTCCAGCTACCGCAGTGGCGCGCCGTGCAGGCCAGCATCGCGGCGGTGACGGGAAACCCGACCCAGTCGACGTTGATCGCCCCTGGCAGGCCATCCACCGGCCGGCGCGCCGGCGCGCCGGCCGAACAGCGACGCGGCGAACGCCGGCAGGTCACGGCGTTGTATTGTGACTTGATGGATACGGGCTCGCTCGCCAGTCTCGACCCCGAGGACATGATGCAGGTCCTCGATGTCTATCAGGCCGCGTGCGACGACATCATTGCCCAACATGGCGGCTCGATCGCAAAATATATGGGCCACGGTCTGCTGGCCTACTTCGGATATCCGCGCGGCGACGAGGAAGATGCCGCCAATGCCGTGCGGGCGGGTCTGGCCCTGTGTGAACACATCGGCGGCCTGGACTTGCCGGAGAAAGTCGCCCTGCGCATTCGGGTGGGTGTCGCCACCGGCCTTGTGGTGATCAGCGAACTGATCGGTCGCAACGCGGTTCGGGAAACCGGCGTGGTGGGCGAGACGCCGAATCTGGCGACACAATTGGAAACCGCCGCGCCGCCCAACGCGGTCGTGGTCTCCGCGGCCACGCGCCGCATAACTTCCGGACTGTTCACCTACCGTGACCTGGGCTCGGTGTCGTTACCGGGCTACGAGAACGGCGTCAGGGCGTTCGAGGCCGCCGAATCGACACAGATCGCCAGTCGCTCGCAGGCGCGGACGCACAATCCCGCAACGCCGCTATTCGGCCGCGAGTCCGACCTCTCACAGATGCTCGAGAGTTGGTCCCTCGCGTGTCAGGGCGACGGCCAGATCGTGCTGCTGCAAGGCGAGGCGGGCATCGGCAAGTCAAGTCTCGTGGATGCTTTCCGTGCCCGCGCCAGTGAAACGCCCAGTGTGCAGACCACTTTCTACTGCGGACCCAACCACAGTCAGACATCGCTGCATCCGATATCTGAACAGCTGGCCCGCGCCGCGGGCTTCGAGCGCGGGGACAGTCCGGACCTTCGCAGGGATAAGCTGTTCGGTTTTCTACGGCGCTATGACGTCTCGGGGCCGCTGGGTCACGCGGCGCTCGCCGACCTGCTGGCCATTCCTCCGGAGAACCCGGACCCAACCGAAGGCCTGACTACCGAGCGGCGCAAGGCGGTGACACTCGACACAATGCTATCGTTCGTGGAGCGCTGGGCCGTCGACCAGCCGGCGCTGCTCATATTCGAAGACCTGCATTGGGCCGACCCGACAACCCTGGAGCTTTTGGATCTCGCGATCCGCCGGGCGGTCGATCGTCCTTGGCTTATCCTGGCCACCGCACGTCCCGAGTTCGAGGCGCGCTGGTCTGACCATGCCGATGTCAGAAACATCCAACTCGGGCGGTTGGGGCACGACGACTCCGAACGTTTGTGCGAGTCTCTCGGCGCCAAAGCGCTTTTGCCGGCCGACGTCGTTCGCCAGATCATCGAACGCGCCGACGGCATTCCTCTTTTCGTCGAGGAAATAACCAAATCGGTGCTGGAGGCGACGGCCGCGGCCGGAGAACGCGACAGCGCGGCGCGTATCTCGATTCCAAATACGCTACAGGACTCGCTTGCCGCCAGACTCGACAGGCTGGGCCAGGCCAAACACGTTGCTTGCCTGGCCGCAGCCATAGGACGACGGTTCGGATATGAACTGCTGGCGGCCATCGCGCCCTCGCCGGCGGCGGAACTCAGGCAATCCCTCCGCGAACTCACTAAGTCCGGGCTGGTCGAGCGTAGCGGTGTGCCGCCCAATAGCCAGTATCTCTTCAAACACGCCCTGATCCGCGATGCGGCCTATGAAGCTCTCCTGAAAAAAGAACGCGAGGCGCTACATGGCAAGATCGCGGTCGCTCTGACGACTCTGTTTCCCGAAACGCCACAGGCTGACCCCGCCTTGCTGGCCTACCACCTGACCGAAAGCGGCGCCTTCGCCGAAGCGATCCCGCTCTGGGCAGAGGCCGGACGGCAAGCCGCATCCCGGGCCGCGCACGCGGAAGCGGTGTCGCGCCTGCAGACGGCGCTGGACCTGATCCGCCGTCTTCCCCCGGACGCCGGACGCACGGGCCTCGAACTGCAACTGTTGCTGGGTCTCGCCGTCAGCCTTGGCGCGTCCCGCGGCTACTCCGTACCCGAAGTCCGGACGGTGCTCTCGGAGGCTCGGACGATCTGCGACCGGCTTGGCAACGTCGCGGATCTCTACTGGGTGCTCCGCAATCTTTGCAACTTCTCGATTACGGTCAGCGATCTCGTGGCCGCCGAGGAAAGTGCATGGCTTTGCTCAGCCATTGCCGATCAGACCGGCGCGAGCGAGCACCGGATCGAGGCCGACGCCGCGCTTGGCTATATCTTCACGATGAAGGGCGCCTTTCCCACCGCGCGACTGCATATCGAGCGCGTAATCAGTCTCTACAAAAAAGTGAACGGCGCTGGACTGACTTTCCCAACACCCCAGGATCCCATGGTCGTCGCGCTGGGGGTATATCCGCTCGTGCTTTACGCCCTGGGCGACACCGCGGCTGCCAATGCGGCGGTCGATGACGCTCTTGCCCACGCCCGCGCGCTCGGCCGTTCATTTGATCTTGCCTTTGCGCTTTCCTGGGCCGCGACGCATGACAATATCGTCGGCAACTATGTCCGAAGCCTCGCTTTATCCAAGGAAGCGCTTGCTATTTGCGAGTCTAACCGGTCGGATACCTATGCGAACGTTGCGAAAAATCAGATTTCCTATTGCGTGGGTCGGACCTCTCATGCACCGGAAATGACGAAGGCCCTAACCGAAGGAACCGCGTCCCTGCGCAAGCTCGGTGTCCTCAGCATGAGATGCTATTACTTATGCCTACTAAGCGAAATGGAGCTTTCTTACGGCGATGCCACGGCAGCGCTGTCCACGATTGACACCGCGATCGATCATGCCCTGCAATTTGGCGATCGTTATATGCTCTCCAGACTATATTACCGGCGGGCCGAAGCGCTTACTATCTTACCAAATGCTGGTTCCGTCGCGGTGACCGACTCGCTTCAGTTGGCAGTCTCCACGGCTGAGGAACAGGGCGCCCGGGAGTTCGCGAGCCAAGCGCGCGCTCGGCTCGCGGGTATCGGGGGCGTGGAAATCTAGCGTGACAGCCTAACAGGCTTCAGTGGGGAAAAGGACCATCGGATGAGTTCGGAACGGGTCGCCAAAGTGGCCATCATCGGGGGCGGCTGCGCGGCGATCACCACGGCGTTCGAGCTATCGCGCCCGGAACTCAACGGCCGCTTCGACATCACCGTCTATCAACTTGGTTGGCGACTGGGCGGCAAGGGCGCGTCCGGCCGGGGGCCGTCTGGGCGCATACAAGAACATGGCTTTCATATCTGGCTCGGATTCTACGAGAACGCGTTCCGGCTTCTGCGGGACTGTTACGAGGAACTCGCGGTCGACCCAGGAAATTTCGACGTTTCTGACTGGCGATCAGCATTCATTTTGGAAAATGATGTCGGATTGTCGTCTCAATCATCCAAACCTGGCCTGCATAACTGGTCCGCGACTTTCCCCCCGCGCCCTGGTCTTCCAGGTGACCCCATGTCGACCGCCGAGTTGCTCTCCTTGCCCAGATATATCGCGCGGGCGGTCGAATTGCTCGGGACACTGATCAAGAGCACCGACTCTCGACGGCGGGATGGTGGCAAGTCGGGCCCGATGTCTGACGTCGGGGGGCCGGGTTTCAGCGCGACATCGATCGGAGGAGATCCGCGACGGCTGCTGCGGGTCATTGCCGATGTCGTTGGCGGCAGCTTTGCCGCGTCGGCAGCTGTGTTGGCCGAAGCCCTTGCCGTGCTCCAGGTGGGCTTGAAGATGCTTCCCCCCACGCTGACCAATCCGCTCACGGATCTGGCGGAATGGATCGCCCATCATGTCCGAAAATGGCTCGAGCGAAGCTTGTTGGTCGAACCCTATTTTCAGCATATCTGGGAACTGATGGATATCGTGGTCGCCACGGTGGTGGGAACCCTGCGAGCAGGCTTGCTGACAGATCCGCGGGGTTTCGACGCGATCGACGACTACGATTGGCGCGAATGGCTACTGCTCAACGGAGCCTCCGAGAGATCGGTCCAGTCCGCTTTCATCGGCGGCCTGTACGATCTGGTCATGTCCTATGAGGATGAAGGTGGTCCCCGTCTCGCGGCCAGTTCCGCGCTGCGCGGGACGCTGATGATGTTTTTCAACTATCGAGGGGCGCTTTACTGGCGATTGCGCGCGGGGATGGGCGACGTTATCTTTGCCCCATACTACGAAGTCCTCCGGCGACGTGGCGTGAAATTCGAGTTCTTTCACCGGCTGAAAAACGTACGCCTGGCGCCCGAGGTGGAATTGCAGCCCGGCGAACGGGCTTTTGTGACCGGCCTTGATTTCGATGTTCAGGCCAGGATCAAAGGCGGGGGAGAATACGCTCCGCTCATAGAGGTCAAGGGTCGCCCCTGCTGGCCGGCGGCGCCAGACCTTGGTCAGCTTGAGGAAAGCGAACGCTTCGCCTCGGAAGGGTGGGACTTCGAATCCCACTGGGATACGCGGCGCGTCGAGGAAAAGAGCCTCGAGGTCGTGAAGGATTTCGATTTCGTCGTGCTGGGGGTCAGCGTCGCCGCAC
>JAYTXV010000408.1:0-1537 GCA_043742805.1 Caulobacteraceae bacterium
CCTTGCGATAGCCGGGGCCGGTGTCGATGATCAGCAGCGCCCGCACGCGCTCCGGATGGGCGAGGTGGAACGCCAGGCTCATATAGCCGCCCAGCGACAGGCCGCCGACGATTGCCCGCCTGGCGCCGACAACGTCGAGCAGCGCCGCCATGTCGGCCACCGTCGCCGTTTCGCTATAGGCGGCCTGATCGGCCGGATAGTCCGATTGGCCATGACCGCGCATGTCCCACAGGATCAGCTGGTGATGCTTCGACAGCGCTTCGATCTGGCCCCGCCACATCTGCGACGTCGCTGAATAGCCGTGGGTCAGCAACATAGCCGGGCCCTCGCCATGGACTTCGTAATAGAGTTCCACGCCGTCGCGGTTCAGTTTGGCCATCGCTGGTGTCTCCCTTTTGGGTCAGGTTCCCGTGAAGGCGCTGGGCCGGCGCTCGAACACCGACTTCACGCCCTCGGCGAAGTCGTTGGTGGCCCGCAGCCAGGTCTGTTCCTTTTGCTCATGATCGGTCTGGCTCCTCACGGCCTGAGCCAGGGCGGCCCGCAGGGTGGCGCGGGTGGAAACTACGGCCAGCGGCGCGGCCTCGGCCAGTTCCGAGGCCAGGGCCAGGGCGGCGGCCCGCAGTTCGCCCAGCGGAGCGATCTGGTCGGCGAGACCCCAGGCCAGGGCCTCCTCGCCCTTGATGCGCCGGCCGGTCAGGCACATCAGCTGGGCCTTCTGCTGACCCACCACGCGGGGCAGGGTGTGGGTGATGCCGAACCCCGGATGGAAGCCCAGCTTGACGAAATTGGCCGCGAACCGCGCCTCGGGGGCCACGACCCGGAAGTCCGCCACCAACGCCAGGCCGAGGCCCGCGCCGATCGCCGCGCCCTGGATGGCCGCCACGATCGGCTTCTTGGCCGAAAACAGCCGCACGGCCTGGTCGTAGAGGGGGTTGATGCCCTGCATGCCCTGGCCGCCCACCCCGGTGGGGGAGGCGAGATCGGCGCCGGCGCAAAACACCTTGCCGGCCGCGGTCAGAACGGTGGCGCGAAGGGCGGTGTCGGCGTCGATATCGTCCAGCGCGTCGGCCAGGTCGCGCATCAGCTCGACACTGACGAAATTGTTCGGTGGCCGATCGATTTCCAGCAGCGCCACATGGCCGTCGACGCGGACGGAGACTTCGCCGTACTGAGTTTTCATCGTTTCGATCCCAACAGGTTGCGGGCCACGACCCATTTGTGGACCTCGGTCGGGCCGTCATAGATGCGCATGGTGCGCAGTTTCGCGGCCATCAGCTGCAGCGGCATTTCCTTGGTCATGCCCATGGCGCCGAAGGTCTGCATCGCCCGGTCGACCACTTCCCAGGCCATTTCGGTGGCGTAGGCCTTGATCATCGAGATCTCCAGCCGGGTGTCGCGGCCCTCGTCGATCTTCCAGGCGCAGTCGTAGGTCATCAGCCGGGCGGCGTGGATGCGGGTGGCGGCGTCGGCCACCCACCACTGGATCGCCTGGCGTTCCGACAGCGGCATGCCGAAGGTTTTGCGCTGCGGCGCGTAT
>JAYTXV010000409.1:0-2121 GCA_043742805.1 Caulobacteraceae bacterium
TTTCAGTGGCGAAGACCCGGTCCTCGCCGTTCGGAAACGTCACCGGAAGATCAAACACCTGCTTGTCGATCACCGCGTGGTTGCGATCGGTCACGGCCACCCAATAGCGGTAGGTCTTGCCGCGACCGTCGGCCTGGGGTCCTCGCCCGAGCTCGAACAGGATACGCGCCTTGACCACGATCGGCGCGTCGCCTCGATAGTAGCAGATCGAAGAGATGTTCTGGATCTCGCCGGTGTAGCCAGCGTTGGCCGAGGCCTCGACGCCACCCTTGAACTCGGCGTACCGCGCCGCGTCGTAGAGCACCTTGACGAACGGGCAGGGGCCGGCGTTGCGCAGCTGCGGAAGCGGCGTATTGAGATTGCCAAACTCCTCCTCACGCTTCTTGCGTTTAGAGTCGTCCTCGTCCGTCTGCGGGGCACCGCCGCCTCCGGCACCACCGCCACCGCCCCCTCGGCCGCCATACTGAGCGGAGGATGGGCCGGCATTGAGCAGCGACAGGCTGGCGCAGGCGGTGAACAGCAGGACACGAATTGATGACATGGAGGGGTCCGGGGCGGGGCCGGCCGCAAACCGGCCTGAACGGGTCGATAGGGCGCCGTGATAGCGGCATATCCGGGGCGCCGCAACGAAGGGCTGCTTGACGCTGAGCCGCCGGTCCCCGATCAGGAGCGATGGCAGTCTATACCGATATCACCGACCAGGAACTCGGAACCTTCCTGGAAGCGTACGACGTCGGGGCGGCGGTGGCCTTCAAAGGCATCGCCGAAGGGGTCGAAAACTCCAACTTCATGCTGGAGACCACGGCCGGGCGCTACATCCTCACCGTCTATGAGCGGCGGGTGAACCGCGGCGACCTGCCGTTCTTTCTGGGTTTGATGGAGCACCTGGCGTCGCACGGCTACCCCAGCGCCACGCCGATCGCCGATCGGTCCGGAACGATCCTCAGGAGCCTGCGGGGCAAGCCCGCCGCCCTGGTTGCGTTTCTGCCGGGCCTGTCCGTTCGGCGACCCACCGTCGCCCACTGCCGCGAGGCGGGGGAGGGCCTGGCCTGGCTGCATCTGGCCGCCGAGGGCTTCGCCGGTCGCCGCGCCAACGCCCTCGGTCAAGGTGCCTGGGGGCCAATGTTCGCTGGGCTCGAGGCCCAGGCCGACGCCCTCAAGCCCGGCCTGGCGGCGACGATCCGCGCCGACCTCACCCTGTTCGCCGATCACTGGCCGCGGGGCTTGCCCCAGGGGGTGATTCACGCGGACTATTTCCCCGACAATGTGTTTTTCATGGACGGCCGCTTCGCCGCCACCATCGACTTCTATTTCGCGGCCTGGGACGATCTGGCCTTCGACATCGGTTCGGCCGTCAACGCCTGGTGCTTCGAGGCGGATGGCAGCTTCAACGTCACCCAGGCCCTGGCCTTTCTCGACGGCTACGAGCGGCGCCGACCGTTGTCGCCGTCCGAACGCGCCGCGCTGCCGATCCTGGCGCATGGCGCGGCGCTGCGGTTTTTCCTCACACGGCTGAACGACTGGAGCGCGACACCGCCCGGCGCACTGGTGAGGCCCAAGGACCCATTGGAATACGAGCGCAAGCTGGCGGTTCATCGCGAGGGTCTGCCCGGCTTTGGAGCGCGCGCATGACCAGTGCCGAGGACATGGAGTCAGAGTCGGAGCGTCCCAAGGCCTCGTCGAAGGTGGTGATCTTCACCGATGGCTCCTGCCGCGGCAATCCCGGTCCCGGCGGCTGGGGCGCCATCCTGACCGCAGGCGACAAGGAGCGTGAGATCTGGGGCGGCGAGCCCGCCACCACCAACAACCGTATGGAAATGACAGCGGCGATACAGGCGCTCGACGCCCTCAAGCGGTCCTGTCAGGTCGAACTGCACACCGACAGCCAATATGTGAAGACTGGGATCACCCAGTGGCTGAGCCTGTGGAAGGCGCGCGGCTGGCGCACCATGACTAAGGGCGCGGTCAAGAACGAAGACCTCTGGCGCCGGCTCGACGAGGCGCGACTGCGTCACGAGGTCGATTGGCGTTGGGTGAAGGGCCACGCCGGTCACGAAATGAACGAGCGCGCCGATCGCCTTGCGCGCAAGGGCCTGCTCGAGACCGAGGCGAAGCTGAGGG
>JAYTXV010000410.1:0-10549 GCA_043742805.1 Caulobacteraceae bacterium
TGCGACCGATCGCCATCGGCTCGAGCTCGCCATGGTTGATGTTGGCCGGGATGATCGCCCTGCCGCGCGCGACCTCGGAACGAACGAACTCCGGGGTCATGAAGTCGGGAATCTCAGCCCCGAAATCCTCACCGTCGCGGATGAAGGCGTCGGTCTCCTGGCGGCGCAGGTTCTCGCGGATCGATACATACTCCATCTCCGGGGTGATGATTCCGGCGCGGGCGTATTCCAACTGGGTGACCAAGTGGCTCGGCCTGGCCCGAAGCGGCCGGCGGTCGGAGACGAATTGCGGCGCTAGATGACGGCCGCGGGCGTGGCCGTTGTCCTCCGGCTTGACGGCCCGCGCCGGCGCCGCCTCGACGTCGCCGCGCGCCAGCACCCAGGCCTCGCGAGGGCGCTCAAGGCCCCGCTTGATGTTGATGGTCGCGGCCGGGTCGGTATAGGGGCCGGATGGATCATACAGCGTCACCGGCGGTTCCCCGGCCGATGGGTGCACCGCCACCTCGCGAAATGGCACCCGTAAACAGGGGTGTAGGACACCCGGCTGATAGACCTTGTGGGAACCGGGGCGTTCTCCCGTTGGAATGACGCCTGTGGGAATCTGGGTCTGGCTATTCATGAGACGCGCGGCCTTTACCTCTAGGGAGGGTCATGACACCGCGAGGCTGGACCGATCCTGGGCGTGAATCCGGAGCTGCGCCCACGTTCCCTCCCTTCGCCGGCATGACCCGGATCAGGTTCGACGGGTCGCCGCGTCAGCGGCCTCTCAGTCCCTTGGGCGGGACTCCCCGGAGATGTTAAAGGAAACTACGCCGATGGAACGATCGGTCAAGCCTCGGCTGGACAAAGATTGCCGGGAGGGGCGGCGCCGCGCCACGGGCCGCCGAAAGTTTGGGACCGCCCTAGATAAAGCCGAGTTTGGCGGGCGAGAAATTGGCGAGATTGGGGAAGATCACCGCCAACTGCGAGTCGGAAACACCGAACCAGGTCCCAAGGGTCGCGGCATACTGATCGACAGAGAACTTGGGGATCAATGTCGAGCCGACGATGTCAGGATTATAGAAGCTGCCCGCGTCAATGCCGATGGTCGGATACTGGCCGTAGATGTCACCGCCGTTCACCGCCGCTCCCATCACGAAGTGGTGGGACCCCCAGCCGTGATCGGTGCCCGAATCATTCATCGTGAAGCTGCGGCCGAAGTCCGAAGCCGTGAAGGTGGTGACCACGTTCCTGAGATCGGCGCCGCCGATGTTGGAGAGCGCGTTGTCGAAATAGGCAAACGCCTGGGCGATCTGGCCAAGCAGATCGGGCTGGCCGAGGTTCTGACTGTGGTGAGTGTCGAACGGGCCGATGCTAACGAAGAACACCTGCCGGTTCACGCCCAGTTGCGAGGCGTTGGCGATCTGTTGCGCGACGGCCTGCAATTGCTGCGCCAAGGCGTTGGGCGACGAGACGCCGTTGAAAGGATTGGTGTAGGCTGGCGCGGCCAGAACGTTGGTGGCTGGGGCCGCGGCCGTCGCGGTGTTGATCGAACTGGCGGCGTTGATCGACCGCGAGACGATCGCGCCGTAGTCGTTGATCATGTTGCTGGTCGAGCCAGTGGGCTGGACCAGGCTGGCGATCGTCGACGGGGCCAGGTTCGATGTCAGCAGGCTGGAGCCCTGGATAGCGCTGATCAAATCGGCGGGGATCGGGCCGGTGGCGATCGCGTAGCTGCGCACCGTCAATCCAGACAGGAACAGCGACAGCCCGCCCGGGGCGGCGTTGCCGGAAGGCGCGATGGCGGTAAACACCGTGTTGGCGCCATTCATGCCGGACACGTAGTCACCCATAGCCCCACCCCAGCCGGCGCTGGAGGGTGTCACGGTGCCGCCCTGCCAGGCGCCCTGCTGATCGAAGTGGGAGAACAGGCTCGTGGGCACCGGCACGCTTTTGGCTATGTATTGCGCCTTGGTGATCGGCTGGATCAACGGACCGACGTTGGCGACCACCGCCAGGCGGCCCGAATTGAACAGAGTCTGGAGAGGCCCCAGGAACGGGTGCAGCGCGAAGGTGCGTGGCGGCGTCGCCGAGGTGTCCGGCGGGACCGACTGGGGCGTCGCGGGAACGATGGGCAACACCCCGCCCCAGGACTCGGGTGTGTAGGGCTGTGAAATGCGGCCGGTTACCGGCGACGTCTGACCGACCGGCGTTGGCGCCGTGCCCGGCGGCATCAGAGCGATCGGCGAGAACCCGGTATTGCGGGCTGCAAAATAACGGCTCCAGCTGTCGGTGTCGGTCGCCAGCAGGGTATTGTGGGCGTCATTGCCACCATACATGTAGACGCAGACGAGGGCCTTGTAGTTGGTGGCGGCCGCAGCGGCGGCCTCCCCCGCCGCAGCCAATTGCGTGGCGAAGGCGCCGGCGGAACCTAGCAGGGTCAGCGCGCCGCCGGCTTTGATTACGCCGCGACGGTCGATGAATGACGTGGTCATGAGCGCCTCACCTCTGGACGATGTATTCGGGCGACGCGAAGGTCATGAAGACCGCGAGTTGAACCCGCTGGGCCAAGGCTGTTCCTACCGCCGCCGGTGGCGAAGCGGGGACCGCGACCGAACTGACGACATTGATGATCTGGGTCTGCAGCGCCGACGACATCTGGCCGTTGAGCAGCAGTAGATTGAGACGCGCCACCAAGTCGGCCGGGCTGTTCGCCAGCGCAACCTCGTTCGCGTAAGTGGTTCGAATGTCGGGTACTCGGCTGCCCGGCGGCGGGCTGCCCAGGCCGGTGGTTATCACCGACTGCATGAAGTTGAGATAACCGGCCACCGAAATTTCGTTGACCACCTGAAATTCCGGAGCAACGAGGCCGGCCGCGTTGGTGCTGGTGCCCGGCGGCGTGTAGCCGGGCGCGAAGAAATTGAACACGGATGGCGCCGTCAGGGGTGTCTGGTCCAGCAGCCTGGGGTCGCTGGTGTTCGGGACCGTCCAAAAGCCGGTTGTCGATGAAGCATTGAAAGCGCGTGCCCAGTTGGCGACCCGTATGACCGGCTCGCGCAACTTGCCGAATGTGGGGCTGGAGGTGACAGTGTCATCGCGGGCCTCGGGATCGAGCAGCACCGCCTGGACGACCGCGCCGATATTGCCGCGGACACCCGTGCCGTCGTCGTTGAACACGCCGGCGACGCGCGAAATATAGGCGGGGCTGGGGTTGCTGGTGACAAGCCGCTGTATCAGCTGCCTGCCGAAGAACGGCCCTACGTTGGGATGGTTGAACAGGGTGTCGAGGGCGATCTTCAGTTCGCCGACCGGATCGGGCGTCGTGGAGGCCGGGATGGTGACGCCCAGAAACGATTTAGCCGCCATCTGATGATAGACCGGATAGGGGATCATTGGGTTGATGATCGCGGCCGGATCGTCGGGCAGAAGGCCAAGCTTGGGGTAAAACGTCTGCTTGGACCCGCCGACAACGGGGTTGGCGGAATACCAGCTGAAACCGGTGAACACCGCGGCCAAACCTGCAATGTCGTCATGCGAATAGGTCGCG
Organism: Caulobacteraceae bacterium; assembly: GCA_043742805.1. GTDB lineage: Bacteria > Pseudomonadota > Alphaproteobacteria > Caulobacterales > Caulobacteraceae > Acaudatibacter. The sequence goes on from JAYTXV010000410.1 coordinate 3,527, forward strand.
ACTGGATTGCCGTTGGTGTCGGTCTGGACCGTGCCGTCCTGATTGAGCTTGTAGAGCCCGACCGTCATCAATTGCATGACTTCGCGAGCGTAGTTTTCGTCGGGGTGGCGGCCGGTGGTGGGGTTGGCGGGCAGATTGGCGAAATAAGTCAGGTAGACGCCCATCATCGGGCTCAGCGTCACCTGCTCAAGCAGCGTGCGGAAGTTGCCGAACGCGTTAGCGGCAAGCATGTCATAGTAATTAGCCGCGCCGGCAATCGCGTACTGCAGTGTGGCGTTGAGGATCGATATGACGAAGATTTCGGAGAGCGCGAATTTGACGCGCTGACGCAACTGGTCAGGGGCGGTAACGGCTTGAAGCCAGAAACTCTCGTTGAACAGCAGCGCCTTGGTGGCTTTGTTGGGCGGGACTTTGCGGGAGTTTAGGCGGTTCTGGACATAGACAAGGTGGGAGCTGGAGATCGGCATTGCCTGTTGGTTGGCGATCCACCCCTGGATACCCGCGGACTGCACGTCGGCAATGGAAGAGTCCGTCGCTCCGAACGAGGCCTGGGTCAGGAAGCGAGCCGCGCTGGTGGGGCTGACCGACGAAAGGGCGGCGCTGAGCGGGGACGACTTGATGGCCTTAGAGACTACCGCGGCGCCTCCGACCGCGCCCGCAACAGCCAGAGCGGCCAAGCCTACGGAGACGTGACTATTGTTGGTGGACGCACTCATGCCCCGAAACCATTCGCCATCGAACCCCCCGTTGGTCCGGCCAAGCAATTCACTAGGCACAGAACATGCTAGCTTCGATTGTGCCGCAGTTGTCAATATCGAAAGGAAAGCAATATGCTATTTAGCGATTTGTGACTTCGCCAAAATCGTTGGACGGGAGCGGCGTCATCTTAGGCTGGGGCGTAGCCTGAGTTGACGATCTATCGGCTGCATTCGCTAGGCGTGACGGTCGAGCAATGCGCCGGCAGGCGTCCATGTGGCCTGTGGCGAGCGCTCGGCGGCTCAGTCCCTTGGGCAGAATTTAGTCCTATAGGAACCCGATGTTGGCTCCGAATGTGGTGCCGCTGAAATTGACCAGATTGGGGAAGATGTTGGCGAGGTCGCCTTGTTTCGCGCCGAGCCAGGACGCAAGGGTAGCGCCGTATTGCTCGACTGACACCGTAGGAACCAAGGCCGTGCCGGCCATGTCGGGATTCTTGAAGCTGCCGCTGTCGACACCCAGGGTGGGAAAGGCATTGTAGATATCGCCCCCTCGCACAGCGCCGCCCAGAATGAACTGATGTCCACCCCAAGCGTGATCGGTTCCCGACCCATTCATTGTAAAACTGCGGCCGAAATCCGAGGCGGTGAAGGTTGTGACCGCGTTTCGCATATCCACACCTTTGACGTTGGACAGGGCGCCATCGAAATAGGCGAGGGACTGCGCCAGCTGGCCCAGGAGGTCGGGCTGAACGAGATTCTGGGAGTGGTGCGTGTCGAACGGTCCCAGCGTGACGAAAAACACCTGCCGACTTATACCTAGCAGCGCGGCCGCCGCGATTTGCACCGCAACCGCTCGCAGCTGCTGCGCCAGGGGACTGGGCGCCGAAACGCCAGTGAACGGATTTACATAGTTTGGCGCCGCGGGAATTGCGGCGTTCGGTCCCATTGCGACGGTCGAGTTGATCAGGTTGGCGGCAGTAATCGATCTCGTGACGACATCTGAATAGTCGTTGGCCATGTTGCTTGTAAATGCGGTGTTCTCGATCACCGCCTTTAGCGCCGCCGGGCCGCTGGCTGATTTGAACAAGCTCGAACCCTGAGCACCGACAATGACGTCGGCGGGAACCGAGTCCGTGGTAATTGCATAGCGTCGCGCGGTCCGGCCGGCCAGAAACATCGATAGGCCACCGGGCAACGCGGAACCCGACGGGGCGATGGCCGAGAACAGCGAATTGGTCGTGTTCAGACTCATTATGCTGTCAGCGATAGCCCCGCCCCAGCCAACGCCGGCGGAGGCGTTGATCGTCGCCTGCCAAGCACCCTGCTGGTCGAAATGTGAAAACAGGCTCTGCGGAACGGGCGCGGTGTGATTGAGGACTTGGTCTTTCGTCGTTGGTTGGATCAGGGGTCCGACATTGGCCAGAATGGCTAGGCGCCCCTGGGTGAACAGAGGCAGCATGGGAGACAAGAAAGGGTGAAGGGCGAAAGTACGCGCCGGCGATGGCGATGTGGTCGTGGGAATCGGCTGGGGCGTGGCTGGAACGATCGGCAATACGCCACCCCAGGATTCGGGCGTGTTGGGCGCCGAGATGCGTCCAGTGATCGGCGAGACCTGACCAGTGGGACACGGCGGCGTGCCAGGGGGCATGAGGGCGATGGGTCCAAAGCCCACATTGCGCGCGGCGAAGTACCGGCTCCAGCTGTCGGAGTCGGTGGCGAGTACGGTGTTGTGGGCGTCGTTCCCGCCGTAAAGATAAACGCAAACCAGCGCTTGATAGCTGCCGGCCACCTGGGCGGCGGCTTCACCCGCCGCGGCGAGTTGCGCCGCGAATGGCGCGGCGGCTCCCATTACGGTCAAAGCTCCGCCAGTCTTGAGAACTTGGCGGCGATCAGTATCGGGTGTGGCCATCCGGCGCCTACCTCTGCACAATGTATTCGGACGAAGCGAACGTCAAGAATATCGCCGTCTCCACGCGGCGCAGCAATACTGAGTTCAACTGGGATACAGGCGAACCCGCACTAGGCAATGGTATTGCATCGACCGCTCCCATGATAATTGCTTGAAGTCCTGGCGACATTTGACCACTGGTCAGAAGTAAATTAATCTTTGCGACAAGGTTCGTCGAATTCTGCGCCAGCGCTATCTCCGTGGAGTAGTTAGGTTGAATGTCTGGGAGGATGCTACCCTTGGGAGCAGCTCCGAGGCCAGAGGTAATAATCCTCATTATAGTGTTGAGGTAACCGGCGACGGAGACCTCGTCCACCGCCTGAAATTCCGGAACCATCAGGGCCAGAGCGCCCATTCTGGTTTGCGGCGGTATGTAGCCCGGCACCCAGAAATTGAATACCGATGGGGCGGTCAGGGCCGCCTGGTCGATAAGTGTTGGCGGGTTCGTGTCAGTCGTGACCAACCACTGGCCGCTGGTCGAGTTGGCGTTGAACGCGCGCGCCCAATTGGCAACACGTATCAACGGCTCACGCAGCTTGCCAAAGGTCGGACTGGCGGCGACTGTATCGTCGCGGGCTTCCACGTCGGTGAGAATGGCAGCAATGACCGCCGCAAGGTTGCCGCGCACACCGGTCCCGTCATTATTAAACGCCGCGGTAACGCGGGAAACGTAGTTGGGACTTGGATTACTGGTCACGAGCCTTTGGATCAGTTGCTTGCCGATGAATGGCCCGACGTTGGGATGCATAAATAGGGTATCAAGCGCGATCTTGAGATCGCCTATTGGATCAGGTGTGGCGGAGGCGGGGATAGTCGTCCCCAAGAACGTCTTGGAAGTTGTCTGATGATAGACGGGATAGGGAATCATCGGCGTGATTGCCGCCAACGGATCGATCGGCACCACCGACTTTGGATAAAATGTCGGACTCGCCCCAGTTGTAGTTGGGTTTGCCGAATACCAGCTGAATCCCGTAAACACCGCAGCCAAACCGACAATATCAGCGTGCGAATAGGTCGGTGCTGGGATTCCCGTGCCATTCTTAACTGTTGTTCCATCGGGATTAATTTGATAAAGTCCGACGGTCATCAGCTGCATCACCTCGCGAGCGTAGTTCTCGTCTGGATGCTGCCCGGTGGCCGGGTTGGCCGGAAGATTACCGAGGTAGGTAAGATAAACCCCCATCATCGGATGTAGCGTCACTTGCTCAAGCAGCGTGCGAAAGTTACCAAATGCGTTTTGGGCAAGCATGTCATAGTAAGACGCGGCGCCGGCAATTTCGACCGCGATCTCACGATTCAACAAGGAAATCACGAAGATCTCCGATAGAGCCATCTTAACTCGCTGACGCAACTGATCGGGCGCGGCGATCGCCTGCTGCCAGAAACTCTGATAGAATTGCGGCGGTCGAATTCCATCATTCGGTCTGGTGGCGATGATTTGGGCGAGCAGCTGCAGAACAAACGCGAGATGGGAGCCGGAGATTGGCATCGCCAATTGGTTTGAGAGCCAACCGGCGATACCCGCCGATTGAACGTCGGCGATCGCCGAGTCACTGGCCCCGAATGAGGCCTGGGTCAGGAAGCGCGCCGCGCTGGCCGGACTGACCGGCGAACGAGCGCCGTCGAGTGAGGATGACTTGATGGCCTTGGAGACTACCGCGACGCCCCCGACCGCGCCCACAACCGCCAGAGCGGCCAAGCTCACCGGTGCGACAGCATCACTTGCGCGCTCGCTCATGCGCAAAAAGAATTCGTCATCGGAGCCCCCGTTTGGTCCGCCCAAACACTTCGCTTAGTTACCTTACGATCGTGCTGGGCCACGTAGCGCTTGTCAAGACCAAAACAAAATTGATTTAATATTTAACCTTTCTTTACGCTAAACAAACACGATTATTGGGAGGAATCTGGTAGTCCCTATAAAAAGCAAAACTTTGAGATTCAAGCAGGCTAACATCTTGTTTTTCCAACCTCTTATTGACAACCGAGCCCTCGGGTCCAGTCCCGACCATTTGCCACCTGCCCAAAAACTGGGTCCTTTGAAGGACGGAATTGACTACGTCGGGTGAGGGTTGGTGGGGTGAGGTAGAGTTTTCCGGTGATGAGAAAAAGGACGGTGCGCGTGGCTTCGAAGCAAGTGTAGCCCCTGGCTTTGCATTTTGCGGCCTGGAAAAGGCCGTTGAGGGCTTCGATGAAGCCATCGGTCTGGCGGGTCCGTGCCCCGGCGACGATGCCGTAGAAGTGGTTTCGGACCATGCTGGCGACGTCCTTCATGGGCTCGACTTTGGAGCGCATCACATTGACGCACCACTGCCTGAGCACGGCGGGGACGACGTTGATCGGCCTGCGCTCAAGGATCTTGCGCAGGTGCTCGCGGTAGAGCCAGGATCTGGCGGTGCGCTTGGAGGCGGTCTTGGCGACGAGGGCGGCGAAATCGGCGCGGCCCTGGCAGGTTCACGCTCGAAGGGGACTCATACAAAGCCAAGATTTGTCGGGCTGAAATTGGGCAGGTTGGGGAATATCGTCGCCAGATCAGCAGACGACACGCCCATCCACGCGCCGAGGGTGGCGCCGAATTGATCCACGGAAATCTTCGGGACCAGGGCGTTGCCGGCCATGTCGGGATTGGTGAAGGTGGCGTTGTCGACGCCCAAGGTTGGGAAGTCCCCGTAGATATCGCCGCCATTCACCGCTCCCCCCATGACGAACTGGTGAGAGCCCCAGCCGTGATCGGTTCCCGAACCGTTGGTCGTGAAGGTTCGGCCGAAATCTGAGGCGGTAAAGGTGGTGACCGCCCCCCTGAGGTCCCTGCCGCCGACGTTGGAGAGCGCGCCGTCGAAGTAGAGCATCGCCTGCGCCACCTGCCCCAGCAGATCGGGATGGGCCAAATTCTGGTTGGCGTGCGTGTCGAAGCCCGGCAGACTGACAAAAAATACCTGTCGGCTGATCCCCAACTGCGGCGCAGCGGCGATCTGACGGGCAACCGCCTGGAGTTGTTGGGCCAGGGGGTTGACCGCCGTATAGCCCGTAAACGGATTAACGTAGTTGGGCGCCACCGGGACGGTGGTCGCAGGTCCCGCGCTGACCGCGGCGTTGACAAGAGTCGCGGCGTTGATCGACCTGGTCACCACGGCGGCGTAGTCGTTGGCGAAAAGGCTGGTCGCCGAGGTATTCTGGATCAGACCGGAAACCGTGGAGGGCGCCGAAGCCGAAGTGAACAGCACCCTGCTGGCGATCGACTGTATTACGTTCGCCGGCACCGCATTGGTGGTGATAGAATAACCGCGCGTCGTTTGTCCCGCCAGATACAGGGAAAGACCACCCGGCTGTGAACTTCCCGAGGGTGTGATGGCGGTGAATACAGGATTGGCGCCGTTGGATGCCGACAGCTTGTCGGCCATGGCCCCACCCCAGCCGATCTTGAACGGCTGGCCGAGCCCGACCTGCCATGCGCCCTGCTGATCGAAATGCGAAAAAAGGCTCTGTGGAACCGGCACGGACTGAGACAGATACTGTTGCTTGGAGGTCGGCTGGATCAGCGGGCCGACATTGGCCACTATGGCCAGGCGGCCCTGGTTGAACAGCGACTGAAAGGGTCCCAGGAAGGGATGCAGCGCGAAGGTTCGGGCGGGCGATGTCGCCGTGGCCGGCGGAATCGGCTTTGGCGTGGCCGGAACTATGGGCAGGACGCCGCCCCAGAACTCGGGTTTGTTGGGTCCCGATACCCGGCCCGTCACCGGCGACACCTGCCCGGCCGGAACAGGCGCCGTGCCCGGCGGCATCAGGGCGATCGGATCGAAGCCGGTGTTGCGGGCCGCGAAATATCGGGCCCATGAATCGGTGTCGGTCGCCACCACCGTATTGTGCGGATCGTTGGCGCCGTAGAGGTAGATGCAGACGAGCGCCTTGTAGTCCCCGGGGACCGAGGCGGCCGCCGAGCCCGCGGCGGCCAATTGAGCCGCAAAGGGCCCAGCCGCCCCCAGCGCCGACAAAGCGCCGCCGGCCTTGAGAAGTCGGCGACGGTCGATGTCTCCGGTGGTCATGAGCGTCTCACCTTTGGATCAAATATTCGAGGGACGCGAAGGTCATGTAGATCGCCAATTCGGCGCGTTGCTTCAGCGCCGCCTGCAGGGCCGCGCCCGTCGGCAAGGCGATCGAATTCACCGCGCTGGCGATCGTCGTCTGCAGCCATGTCGACATCTGGCCCGACATCAAAATCAGATTCAGCCGCGCGACAAGGTCAGCGGGACTGGCCGCGAGGCCGATCTCAGTCGAATAGTCGGGTTGGACGTCCGGCGTCGAGGAACCGGCGGGGGGAGAACCATATCCGCTTTTGACAACCGACAGCATCGTGTTGAGGTAGCCGGCCACCGATACTTC
>JAYTXV010000411.1:0-2894 GCA_043742805.1 Caulobacteraceae bacterium
GGCCGGGCGGGTTCGCCACAAGGGCCGCCGTCCGCATGTTCGCGGCGTGGCCATGAACCCGGTCGATCACCCGCATGGCGGCGGCGAAGGCAAGACCTCTGGTGGTCGCCACCCGGTCACCCCGTGGGGCAAGCCGACCAAGGGCCGCAAGACCCGGACCAACAAGACCACGGATCGGCTGATCATCCGTTGCCGGCACCTGAAGAAGGCTCGCTAGTCCATGACCCGCTCGGTTTGGAAAGGTCCATTCGTCGACGGCTATCTGCTCAAGAAAGCGGACGCCGTGCAGAACTCGGGTCGCAAGGAAGTCATCAAGATCTGGTCGCGCCGTTCGACCATCATGCCCCAGTTCGTGGGCCTGACTTTCGGCGTCCACAATGGCCAGAAGCATGTTCCCGTCCTGGTGGGTGAGGACATGGTGGGCATGAAGTTCGGTGAGTTTGCGCCCACCCGCTACTTCCCCGGCCACGCCGCCGACAAGAAGGCGAAGAGGAAGTAGCATGAGCAAGCAAGCCAAAGAGCGCCGCCTGGCGCCGGCCGAAGCGATGTCGAAGGTGCGCACCCTGCGCACCAGCGCGCGCAAACTCAATCTGGTCGCTCAGTCGATCCGGGGGCTTAAGGTTCAGCGCGCCCTGAATGAGCTTGAGTTCAGCCCGCGCCGTATCGCCATAGACGTGCGCAAGGCGCTCTATTCAGCGATCTCCAATGCCGAGAACAACCACAGCCTCGACATTGACAATCTGATCGTCGCCGAGGCGTTCGTTGGCAAAAACCTGGTGATGAAGCGGTTTTCGGCACGCGCTCGTGGCCGTTCGTCCCGGATCGAAAAGCCGTTTTCCGAGATCACCATTGTGGTCCGTGAGCTGGGTGAGGTCGTCTGATGGGTCATAAAGTCAATCCAATCGGCCTGCGCCTGGGTATCAATCGCACCTGGGACAGCCGGTGGTTCGCCAGCGGCGAGGAATATTCCCGCCTGCTGCACGCCGACATCCGGGTCCGCAAGGAACTCAAGATGCGGCTCAATCAGGCCGGCGTGTCGCGGATCATCATCGAGCGTCCGCACAAGAAGTGCCGCGTCACCATCTATGCGGCCCGTCCGGGCGTGATCATCGGCAAGAAGGGCGCCGATATCGAGAAGCTTCGTAGTGATCTCTCGGCGATGACCGAGGGCGAAGTCCACCTGAATATCGTCGAGGTCCGGAAGCCGGAAACCGATGCTCAACTGGTGGCCGAGAATATCGCGCAGCAACTCGAGCGCCGTATCGCTTTCCGCCGCGCCATGAAGCGGTCGATGCAGTCCGCTATGCGCCTGGGCGCCAAGGGTGTGCGCATTGAAGTGGCGGGACGGCTGGGCGGGGCGGAAATCGCCCGTGCCGAGTCCTATCATGAGGGCCGCGTGCCTCGGCATACGCTTCGCGCCGACATCGATTATGGCTTTGCTGAAGCGAAAACCACCTACGGAATTATCGGCGTGAAGACCTGGATCTTTAAGGGCGAAGTGCTTGAGCATGACCCGATGGCCCTGGACAAGCGTCTGGCCAGTGAGTCCGGCCCGGCCGGAGAGGGCGGAGGTCGCGAGGGTAGGGGTGATCGCCCCGATCGCGGACCGCGCCGTGATCGCCGCGACGCGCCGGCGGCTTAGGATTTACGACCATGCTTTCACCCAAGAAGACAAAGTTTCGTAAGCAGTTTAAAGGCCGCATCCATGGCGTGGCCAAGGGTGGTTTTGCCCTGAACTTCGGTTCTCATGGCCTCAAGTCCGTTCAGCCTGAACGGATAACGGCCCGTCAGATCGAAGCCGCCCGTCGCGCGATCACTCGCCAGATGAAGCGTCAGGGACGGGTATGGATTCGGATATTCCCGGATGTGCCTGTCAGCGACAAGCCCGCCGAAGTCCGGATGGGTAAGGGCAAGGGCGCTGTCGAATACTGGGCCGCCCGCGTGGCGCCGGGGCGCATCATGTTCGAGGTGGACGGCGTGACCGACGAGGTCGCCCGTGAGGCTCTTCGGCTGGGCGCCGCCAAGCTGCCGGTGAAAACCCGCATCGTCACCCGTCTCGCCGCCGTCGCTGAGGCTGTACAATGAAAATCGAAGACGTCCGTCGCCTTACCCAGGACGAACTGACTGATCAGTTGCTGTCGCTGAAGAAAGAGCAGTTCAATCTGCGCTTCCAGGCTGCCACCGGTCAGCTTGAGAAAACCCATCGCGTAGAAGTTGTGCGGCGCGACATCGCCCGCATCAAGACCATCATGCGCGTCAAGGCTCCCGTCGCCGCCAGTCAAGCTCGCGTTAGCCAAGACCGGGCCTGAGGAAAGTATAGATCATGCCTAAGCGAATTCTGGAAGGTCTGGTTGTCTCTGATAAGGGCGACAAGACCGTGGTGGTAAAGGTCGAGAGGACCTTTCTTCACCCTCTTTTGAAGAAGACTGTGCGACGTTCGAAGCGTTATCACGCTCACGACGAGACCAACGTCTACAAGGCCGGCGACGTGGCGCGCATCATCGAATGCGCGCCGAAGTCCAAAACAAAAACCTGGGAAGTGCTGCCTAAGGGCGGCGCCCAGGTCAACGCCTGATTGAAAGGATCGACCCATGATCCAGACCCAGACCAATCTTGAGGTAGCCGACAATTCCGGCGCCCGCCGCGTGATGTGCATCAAGGTGCTCGGCGGCGCGGGCCGCCGTTACGCCAGCGTCGGTGACAAGATCGTGGTGTCCGTCAAGGAAGCCATTCCGCGCGGACGCGTGAAGAAAGGCGATGTGCTTCAAGCCGTCGTGGTTCGCACCGCCGCCAACATCAAGCGCAAGGACGGCTCGGTAATCCGGTTCGATAAGAGCGCGGCGGTGATCGTCAACAAGCAGTCGGAGCCGATTGGCACCCGCATCTTTGGCCCA
>JAYTXV010000412.1:0-15058 GCA_043742805.1 Caulobacteraceae bacterium
CAGGCGGAGGCCGACGGCGTCGGCGACCGCGCCGCCCACGCCCTGATCGACTTCGTCAAAAATCATCAGCGGTTGCGGCGCCAGCCCCCGGGCGGCCAGAGAGGCTTTCAACGCCAGGGCGAAGCGAGCCAGTTCCCCGCCCGAAGCGATGACACCCAGGCCCTGAAATGGCGCCGCCGGCAAGGTCGAGATCTGGAACTCAACCCGGTCGGCGCCGGATGGACCAGACCGTTCTTCGTCAAGCGCGTTGATCGCGACCCGGAAGCGAGCCTTGTCCAGCTTGAGCGGCGCAAGTTCGCGCTGCACCGCGCCGGCCAGCCGATCACCGGCCGCGCGACGGGCGACAGTCAGGGCGCCGGCCGCCGAGCGATAGGATTCACCCGCAGCGGACGCCTGGGCTTGCGCCGCCGACACCGCCTGATCGGCATTTTCCATCGCCAACAGCCGCCGCGCGATGCTAGCCCGGGCGCTGGGCAGCTCATCGGCGTCGACGCCAAGCTTGCGCGCCATGGCCCTCAAGGCGAATAGCCGCTCCTCGGCCCGTTCCAGTCTTTCCGGTTCGAAGTCGAAGGCGGCCGCGGCCGCGTCGATGGCCGCGGACGCTTCCGCCGCCTCGATCAGGGTGCGATCCACCGCGTCGGTGGCCAGAGTGATCAGCCGGACAACCGGATCCTCCTCGCTCACGCCCGCCGACAGGGCCCGCTGGCGGGCCCGCTCCAGCGCCCGGAAACCCTGACCCAGGCGGCCGGTCAGGGTTTCGCCGTCCAAATGGTCGCGCGCCTGGGCAATATCGGCGAGAGTCTTCTCCGCGCCGCCAAGAAGGGCGCGTTCATCGGTCAGGCTCCGCGCCTCGCCCTCAGCCGGGGACAGCCTGTCGAGCTCAGCCAGTTGCGCGCCCAGTTCGTCGGCTTCGGCCGCGAGCCGATCGCGTTCGGATGCGAGCAGCCGAGCCCGCTCGCGCGCGGCCCGCCACGCACTCCAGGCGGCCATACAGGTGGTGACGGCCGACTCACAACCGCCATAGCGATCTAGAAGGGCAATATGGTTGCGTGCATCCAGAAGCCCGACGGTCTCATGCTGGCCGTGCACCTCGACCAACAGAGCGCCGAGTTCACGCAGCACGCCAACGCCGGTGGGTTGATCGTTGACGAAAGCCCGTGATCGTCCGTCGGCGCCGAGCACCCGTCGGAGCACCAGATCCTCGTCCCGAGCATAGGCTAGGCCTTTTTCATCCAGGTATGCCCAGACCGGGTCGCCGGGGCCCGGCGCGAAGATTGCCGTGGCCATCGCCTGCTGGGCTCCATGGCGGACCAGCGAGGCCTCGGCCCTGGCGCCCGCGGCCAGCCCAAGAGCGTCCAGAATGATCGACTTCCCCGCTCCGGTCTCTCCGGTCAGAGCCGTCAAACCCATTGCGAACGAGAGGTCGAGGCTCTCGATGAGCACGATATCCCGGATGGCCAAGCCGATCAGCATGGTGGCTAGGATGACCGAGAATCTGTCCCGATCAAAGGCCCAGAACGCCGTGGATCAGGTCGTTCTTCTTGGTGGGCTTGGTCTTGCCGGCATCGGTCGCCTTGGCCGCCCCATCGGTCTGAGCGACCTGCCCGGCGGCGGGTTCGTCCATCGGCGGCGGGGCGATGTCCGGCGCGTTCTTGCGGTGCGGCAAGAAAGGCAACCTCGGCAGGAAAGCCCCGCCGCCGACTGGGGTCGCTGTTGGCTGCAGACCTTTCGACGTCAGCAGATTGTAGGCGTCGCGATACCAGATATCCCCTGGATAGTTGTATCCAAGGACCGCGCCGTTCTTCTTGGCCTCATCTCGCAGACCAATCGAAAGATAGGCTTCTACAAGACGGTAGAGGGCTTCAGGCGCATGGGATGTGGTCTGATAACGCGCGACCACGTTGCGAAAGCGGCCAATGGCGGCGATCGGGTAGCCGCTGCGCAGATAATATCGACCGATGGTCATTTCCTTGCCGGCCAACTGGTCCTGAACCATGTCCAGCTTTAAGCGGGCGTCGACGGAATATTCTGTTTTGGGGTAACGCTTCATGATCTCGCCGAGAGCGAGTTGCGCCTGTTCGGTCGAGGCCTGGTCACGGCCTACGTCGACGATCTGCTCGAAATAGCAGATGGCCTTCAAATAGTAGGCATAGGGCGTAGCGGCGTTGCCGGGATAGAGCGTGATGAAGCGGTCCGCGTCGGCGATGGCCTCCGCATAGTTATTGGCCTCGTAGTGGGCATAGGCCGTCATGAGGATCGATCGACGTGACCATTCTGAATAGGGATGCTGGCGTTCCACCTCCCGAAAATAGTTGACCGCGTCCGCCCATTGATGGCGATCGAGGTAGCTTGCTCCCACCGAGAATAGCAGTTCGACGGGCCGCTCCTGATAGGCGAGGGTCGGTGTCTTCTTTTTGAACACCGAACAGCCAGAGGCGGCAATGGCGACGGCGGCGATAAGCGCCAGCGTCACGGCGTTTCTGGGCCAGGGTTTGGACTGCACGTAGGGATACCTCAAAGCATGAAGGCGACCCGCGCCGACCCGCCGGGGTTCTACACCAGCCGGGGTTTTACACCAGCCGCCTGGGCGCGCCAATGATCAGACGGCGTGCGCCAGCGGCAGGGAGACCGGCGCGCGACGCCATGCGGAGGGGCGCGCCAGGACAGCGCGGGTCAAGGCGTTGTTCAGGGTATGTCCAGCGTAGAGGCCCTCATATCGGCCGATCAGCGGCGCGCCCAAAAGATAGAGATCGCCGATAGCGTCCAGAGCCTTGTGCCGGACAAATTCATCGGTCCTACGCAACCCCTGCGGATTGAGCACCGAGCCGCCATCGATAACGACAACGTTGTCCATCGAGCCCCCTCGCGCGAGGCCGGCCGCGCGAAGCGCCTCCACCTCGTGAAGGAATCCAAAAGTTCGGCAGTCGGCGAGTTCGCGGCGAAACACCGACTCATTCAGAGTCAGATCGATTCGCTGGCGCCCGATGGCCGATGTGGCGAAATCGATCTCGAAGGCGACCTGAAAGTCATCGGCGGGCAACAACGTCGCGCGCTTGTCGCCATCAAAGACCACGATCGGCTCAAGGATTTCGATATAGTCTCGCAGCGCGGCCTGGGGACGACGGCCGGCCCGGTCGATCAGTTGGACAAACGGCTCGCACGAGCCGTCCATGATCGGCGTCTCGGGGCCGTCGATCGAGACTACCGCATTGTCCACGCCGAGGCCGCAGAACACCGCCATCAAATGTTCAATCGTCGAAACCGTTACGCCCGACCGGTTGCCGATCACCGTGCCAAGCCTGGTTTCGCAGACCGCCTCCGCCCGTGCTTGTATCGTGGCGTCGCGATCGACCACGTCGGTTCTCGTAAAGCAGATACCAGAGTTGATGGCGGCCGGCGAAACCGTCACCGAGACCCTGGCGCCAGTATGCACACCAATGCCCGCTAATTGCACCGGCGCGTTCAAGGTGTGCTGCATGTGGCTCAACAACGGCGAATCCCTATCGATGATGCGCCGCCCCACACCTAAGTTAATGGAGACCTGATCCAGACCTCAGCTACGGGTTAGGTCGACCCGCCTAGCGCCGCAACACAACTCCTGTTTCCCAGTGTGTCCGCGCTATCAATTCGCCAGGCGGCGAAGGAAGGATGGAATTTCAAGCTCCTTGGCCCCATCGATTTCCTGGTCGTCCAGGGCGTCAACAGCCGGCTGTGCGCCTGAACCGCCCCGGGCCGAAGAAGGGTTAGCGGCTTGCCGCCCCCTTCCGAACAGGCTGAGAAATCCAGACTTCTGACGGCGATCATCGGCATAGATCGTCGGCCCGAACAGCGGCTCGTCGGCGGCTTCCGCCGCCATGGGGTCGACGATACGCTTGACCACCGGCGCCGCGGGCGTCGCCGGACGGGGCGCCGGGGGCGCCTCGAAAAGCATGGCGGATTCCTTTGGGCCAGCCTCGACCGCAACGACGGGTCCGGGCTCGGTCGATGACGCGACGCTGGCCAAGACCAGAGCAGGCTCGAGTTCGCGCGCCGGAGCGGGGTGAGCCTCGGCGACGATGGTGTCCAGCACGTTCGGCTTCGCCGCTCGCGAGCGCGGGGTCTCGTAGCTTTCAATGGCGGCGATGGACGACCCATCCATGCCGGTGGCCACGACCGAAACCCGAACCACGCCATCAAGGCTCTTGTCGAATGCAGCGCCGAAAATAATGTTGGCGTCGGGATCGACCTGGCCGGAAATGGCATTCGCCGCCTCGTCGACTTCGAGCAGCGTCATGTCCAGGCCGCCGGTGATGTTGACCAGCACCGCCTTGGCCCCCTTGAGCGTCACTTCGTCGAGGAGGGGATTCTGGATAGCGTTCTCGGCCGCCATCAGCGCCCTACCCTCGCCGGAGGCCTCGCCGGTTCCCATCATCGCCTTGCCCATTTCAGTCATCACGGTCCGGACGTCGGCAAAGTCGAGATTAATCAGGCCGGGCAGAACCATCAGGTCGGTGATCGAGCGCACGCCCGAATGCAGCACCTGGTCGGCCATGGCGAAGGCCTGCGAGAAGGTCGTCCGCTCGTTGGCGACCCGGAACAAATTCTGGTTGGGAATGACGATCAGCGTATCGACATAGCGCTGCAGTTCACCGATCCCGGCGTCGGCCAGACGCATGCGATGGCGGCCCTCGAAGTGGAAAGGCTTGGTGACCACGCCCACCGTCAGGATGCCACGCTCACGGGCGCATTTGGCGATGATCGGACCCGCGCCCGTGCCTGTGCCGCCCCCCATGCCTGCGGTGATGAACACCATGTGGGCGCCGTCGAGGTATTCGCCGATTTCGGCCGCCGATTCCTCGGCCGCGGACATCCCCACTTCCGGATGGGCGCCGGCGCCAAGGCCCTGCGTGACGTTGACGCCAAGCTGAATTCGCCGGTCGGTCTTAGAGAACGCAAGTTGCTGGGAATCAGTGTTGGCGACCACGAATTCGACGCCCTCAAGCCCGGCCTCGATCATGTTGTTGACCGCGTTACCACCGGCCCCACCGACACCGAACACCACGATCCGCGGCTTCAATTCCTTGGTTTGAGGAGCAAAAACCTTGAATGTCATGTCAACTACGCGGCCTCCGTTTTACGTGATTTCTGAAGCACCTGCCTACCCTCAGGCCGCCTCGATGGATGCCACTGACTGAGCAACCACGTTCATTAAACTTACGTTAACTGCATAAGCTGAGTCGGCCTTCCGTCGATCCATGTTGATCGTCCTTGGGCGGAAAAATTATCAACCACGACAATCTATAAGTTCTCGCGCAGCCACGCGGCGGCCTTGACCATGATGTTGGCGTTGGGGTCAACCGGCGGGCGGCGACGCGTGGCGCTGGTCTTATGACAATCCGCCAGTTCGCCGGGCCCGAAAGCCGCCCGTTGGAGCACTCCGGCCGCCGCGCAGAAGCCGGGTCCCGCGGCGGCGGCGGCCAGGTGCGGTATCCGTCCGGGTCGTCCAAGACGGACATTGCGATCGAAGATGCGCGTGGCGACCTCACGAACCCCAACCAACTGGCTCGCGCCACCGATCAGCACGACGCCGGCGCCCAGTTCCAGCGCCCCTGCTTCGCGCAGACGATCCTTGATGATCTCGAGCGTTTCCTCGACCCGCGGCGCGATGATGCCCTTGAGCATCGATCGCGGCGCCGTGACCGGGCCGGCCCCTGGATCATCGCCCCGGGGTGGGGCTTCGATCATTTCACGATCCTCATTGGCCGAAGCGATGGCGGACCCATGCAGGGTCTTGATACGCTCGGCGCCGATCAGGGAAGTGGTCAGGCCCTGAGCGACATCCTTTGTCACATGCGCGCCGCCGACCGGCAGGCTGTCGATATGGACCAGGACCCCACCGGCGAAAACGGCCACTGAGGTAGATCCGCCGCCCATGTCGATGCAGATGGAGCCAAGCTCGATCTCGTCAGGCTCCAGAGCCGCCAGCGCCGAGGCATACGGGGCCGCCACCACGCCGTCGAACTGGAGATGAGCCCGCTCAACACAGTGGGCGATGGTCTGGTAGACGCCCTCGTTCATGGAGACCGCAAGCATCTCCAGACTGATCGAGCGACCCGACATTCCGCCTGGGTCCCGGACATGGCGCTGGCCATCGACGGTCCAGGCGATCGGCCGCATATGGATGACCTTGCGCCGATTGAGCTTCAAAGTCGCCATCGCCTGAGCGATGGCGCGAGCCTGATCCGCCTGGGTGATCGATCGGCTGTTGACGACGATCTTGGCGGACACGCGGTGGCTGGCCATCTGGCCGCAGGTTGTCACGACGGTAACACCGTGCACCTCCACACCAGCCATGGCCTCGGCGCGTTCGACGGCCTGACCGATGGCCCGTGACGCCTCGCTAACGTCGACGATCGCGCCGCCGCGCACGCCACGCGACTGAACGTAGCCCACGCCAGCGGTGGTCAAGGTGCGCTCACCCCGCCGGATGCCATCGGACTTGAGAACGAAACAGGCGATCTTGGTCTCGCCAAGGTCCACCGCGGCGATCACCGGCGAGCGACCAAGATTGAGCTTCACCCCCACCCGCCCCTCGCGACGTCCGGCGCCGGACGCCGCGCTTCGTTCCATAACTGCCTGCATCACCTACACCCCATGAGAATCAACCCGAGGCTGCCCGCCTCGTGGTCGCACCACCGTCAGATCGGGATTGCGCAGATCGATGCGCGCATACCCCAGATCCAGAATTCGGGAAGCCCGGTCCAGCCTATCCAGCCGCGCCAGCGACCCCGCCTCGTCCGCCGCATCAAGCTGGACCACGCCGCCATCCTTCAGCAGCAGGTCCCAGCGCCTATGGTCTACCCGTCTGATCGCCCGCAGATGCGCGGCCAGTCGCGGTCGCTGCATCACCAGAGGCAGGAGGCTGGACGCAGTGTCATTGGCGCCCTCGCCGACGATCAAAGGCAAGGCCTTGAACTGATCCGGCCGAACGCTGGCCACCACATGTCCATCGGAAACTATCACGTCCCGACGGCCGGCATGCTGCCAGATGGCCATCAGTGGCCGTTCATCGACGGCGATCACCAAGGTGTCGGGCAGCAATCTAATGACCCGCGCCCGCTGCACCCAGCCGACAGCTTCGACGCGTGCGCGGATCGCATTCAGATCAATGCCCCAGATGGGGTCTCCGGGCTTGATCGCCGCCGCCTGGAGAATCTCGTCCCGGGAAGCCGCGGAGGCGCCCTGCAGATGCACGGGACCCACCTGAAAACCGAGAGTCGCGAAGCGTCCCTGGATCATCGTCCTGGCCATGGCTGCAAGCCGTGACGCGCCATCCGCCACCCGTTGGGCCGCGACGATAGCCTGGCCGCCGCGGCCACCGGTCGCCAGCGCCGCGACCAGGATCAGAACCAGCAGTAAGGCCGCCACGGCGCCCGCCATCGAAACCGTCAGCCCCACCGCGCGGGCGGCCTTCAATTTCGAGGACGCCGGAACGATCGAGGCCGGCGCGCGCGGGCGAGCCCGATCCGCGGGCGAGGCCACCCGCGGCCGGGACCTGACGTGCCCGTCACTGAGCGGCGCCGCGGGCATGGCCGTCCTCCGTGATCCAAAGAACCAGTTTGTCGAAACCAATGCCGGCATGGGCCGCCTGCTCGGGCGCGAGCGAGGTGGGTGTCATCCCCGGCTGGGTGTTGACCTCCAACAGGACCAGAAGCGCGTTAATGTCGTCATAACGAAAATCACTTCTCGTCAGTCCTCGGCAGCCAAGGGCGGCATGGGCGGTGACGGCCTGAGCCCGGGCTTCGGCGACCACGGCCGGGGATATGCGCGCGGGCAGGATATGGATGGAGCCGCCCTCGCCATATTTGGCGTCGTAGTCGTAGAAACCGCTCCGCGCCTCGATCTGCGTCACGCCCAGGGCGTCACCCCCCATCACCGCCACGGCCAGCTCAAGGCCCGGCACATAAGGCTCGACCATCACATCGTCTCCGAATGCCCAGTCCGCGCCCAGAAGCTCGACGGGTGGCGAATTGGCGCCGTCGAACACCCTGAAAACACCAACTGAAGATCCCTGAGCGTTGGGCTTGACCACATAGGGCGGAGGCAGGACGTGCCGGCTGCCCGCATCCAAACGGCCATAGAGTCCTCCGCCGGGGACAACCACCCCGGCCGCCTTCATGACGGCCTTGGCCTTGGCCTTGTCCATCGCCAGCGCCGAAGCCAGGACACCGGAATGGGTGTAGGGCAACGAGAGGGTCTCAAGGACACCCTGGACACAGCCGTCCTCGCCCCAGGCCCCGTGCAGGGCATTGAAACAGATGTCCGGCTTCAGGGCTGTCAGCACGGCGGCCAAATCCCGCCCGGCGTCGACGCGACTGACCCGGGCTCCCAAGCGGTCCAGGGCTTCGGCGCAGGCACGCCCCGACACCAGGCTGACATCACGTTCCGCCGAGAGACCGCCCATCAGAACGGCGACATGTTGGCCGGCGAGGGGTAGGCTCATGCGCGCTCCATGCCAAAAGGCCGCTACCGTTGTGTCTGACTCGCGAGGCGCTGTTAAGGGCGTTGGCTACTGTCGACGGCCAATACGCTTTATTTCCCATTCCAAGGTCACGCCGAATTTCGACTGCACGTCGGCGCGGACCGCTTCACCCAAATCTTCGAGGTCGGCGGCCGTCGCCTGGCCGGTATTTATGAGGAAATTGGCGTGAAGCGGCGAAAACATCGCACCGCCCCAAGCCTTGCCCCGCCACCCGGCCTCATCGACCAACCGCCAAGCTGAATGTCCCGGCGGGTTCTTGAACGTCGAGCCGCCGGTCTTTTCCCGGATGGGCTGAGTGGTCTCGCGGCGACGGGTGATGGCGGCCATGGATGCTTCTATCTCGACCTGATTGCCAGGACGTCCCTGGAAGACCGCTCCGGTCCAAAGAATGTCCGGCGATACCCGACTGTGCCGGTAGCCGTAGGCGAAATCGGCGAGGGTGAACACACGCCGTCGGCCAGCGCGATCAACGCCCCAGGCGACGACCAGCCAATCCCCTGTTTCCCCACCGTAGCACCCGGCGTTCATGGTCAAGGCGCCCCCGACGGTGCCGGGTATGCCCGCATAAAACTCCAGGCCGCCGACCCCGGCGGCGGCGGCGGCGCGCGCCAGGGCCGCGTCAAGCACGGCGGCGCCGGCCACCACCCGGCTGACCTCGGGCTCGACCTCAATTCCTCTGAAGGCCCGCCCGCCCAGGCGCACGACCAATCCATCGACCCCGCCGTCACGAACGATCAAATTCGATCCCACACCGAGCACCGTGACCGGGACTTCGGCGGGGAGCGCGGCCAGCATCCCAGCCAGGTCGTCCTCATCGGCGGGAAGGAACAAGACCTCCGCCCCCCCCCCAACTCGGAGCCATGTCAGCGGCGCCAGCGGCTCATCGAACAACAGCCGGCCTCGCGGCTTGGGCAAATCCTCGCGCCAGGTCACGCGTCGCCAGCGCGGGCCAGCGCCTCCAGTTCGGCGGGCAAGGCGTAAGCCCAGGTGGTGATATCGCCGGCGCCGAGAAAGATCACCATGTCGCCTTCCCGGGTTTCGGCGCCTAAGATCGCGGCCAGGGTCGCGGGGCTCTCAAGGGACCGAACGTGGCGGTGTCCGTGCCGCCGCACACCGTCGACCAGGCTGTCCCGGTCGAAACCGGCGATCGGCGACTCGCCGGCTGGGTAAACGTTGGCGACGACCACCAAATCAGCGTCATTGAAGCAGCGGCAAAAGTCCGCGAACAGGTCGCGCAATCGGGAATAGCGGTGGGGCTGGACCACGGCGACCACGCGCCCCGTGGTCATTGCCCGGGCGGCCGCCAGAACGCTGGCGATTTCAACCGGGTGATGGCCGTAGTCGTCGATGATGCGTACCCCATCAACCACGCCGGTTGTGGTGAATCGTCGCCGCACGCCCGCGAACGAGGCCAAACCGCGACGCATGTCGGCGTCGGACACACCAAGTTCGCGCGCCACGGCGATGGCGGCCAGGGCGTTCAGGACATTGTGGTGGCCGGCCATCGGCATGAACAGACCGGTGAGCGCGGCGCCGGCGTCATCCGGTCCGGCGATCCTCACATCGAAAGTGGCGCCATCGGGCCCCATGGCGATGTTGGTCGCGCGGATCTCGGCTTGGGGATTGGCGCCATAGGTGATCAGGCGGCGATTCTCGATGCTCGCGGCCAGATCCTGGACCACCGGATGATCGATACAAAGCACGGCGAAACCGTAGAACGGGATATTTTGAACGAAATCCTGGAAAGCTGTCTTCAGCGACTGGAAATCGCCGTGGTGATCGAGGTGCTCGGGGTCGATGTTGGTGACAACGGCGACCGTGGACCGGAGTTTCAGGAAGGTGCCGTCGCTCTCGTCGGCTTCGACGACGATCCATTCTCCGCCGCCGACCTTGGCGTTGGCGCCATAGGCGTTGATGATCCCGCCGTTGACCACCGTGGGATCGATACCGCCGGCGTCCAGCAGAGCCGCGACCATCGAGGTGGTCGTGGTCTTGCCGTGGGTGCCGCCCACCGCCACCGACAGCAGCAACCGCATCAGTTCGGCGAGCATTTCGGCGCGCCTCACCAGCGGGGTGCGAATGGCTCGGCCAGCGGCCATTTCGGGATTGTCCGGGCGGATGGCGCTCGAATAGACGATCGCCGCGGCGCCCTCGATATTGTTGGGATGATGACCGATGAAAACCTTGGCCCCAAGGGCGCGCAGGCGTTCGATATTTGGGCTTTCGCGGGCGTCGGAGCCCTGGACGGTGTAGCCCTGGCGAATCATGATTTCGGCTATGCCGCTCATGCCGATACCGCCGATCCCGATAAAATGGACGGGGCCTAGATCGAAAGGCGCGGGGCGGCGGTGCATCGATGGGAGCTAGCGCAAATCCTCCGCGACGGCAAAGGGCGCGATTGCATGGACGACTATTCGGGTAGGGTCTCAACGCCGCGACCCCGGGCAGCCGGGGTCGCGGTTAATTTGGGTTGATTGTCATTGGCAGGGGGATGAAACATCGTTCGAAGGATTTCCGCCGTTATCGACGCGTTGCGTCGACGCTTTTCGAACGGACTCATCCCAGCACCGGCGATCTCATCGCCAGCCAAGGATCCGGCGGTCGGGATAGGCACGGCCCGCGCCATCGGCTGGGCGGAAAGCGGCGTGATGATGATCGACTGTCCGCTGCGCTCTATGCGAACGTCTTTGCCACCAAGCCAGAAATCGCGGGGCACACACACGGCCTGATACATCTCGATCTGGATTACTTTCGCAATTTGCGACACAATATTATCTCCTCGGAGAGGGTTGGTGGGAACCCCGAGCGACCAGTCAATCCGATTTGGTCGCCGGTTTCAGGCCTAGCTGTTGATCACTTCGCCCGGACGGGGTGTCGCTCGGTTTCCTTTCGGGTCAGAAGCGACTTTGCGTTTTCTATCAGGAAACTATCCCAAATTGCAAATATTATTTTGCACATAATGCAATGTTTTTCACGCGAGAAGACCGGGGTTTCCGCGCAAGAAAACCGGCGTCAGCTATCGCGCGGTTTTTTCCACAAGGTCAGCCAGACGTTCGGCCGCGTCGGGCCGGGCCAGTTTGCGCGCGGCGGCGGCCATGCGCCCAAGGCGGGCGGGGTTAGTAAGCAACGTGGCCAGGGCCGCGGTCATCATCACCTGGGTGAGCCCCAATTCACGCGCCACTTCGGCGCCGCCGCCCTCGGCCAGCATCTTGGCGTTCTGTCCCTGATCATCGTCCAGCGCCGCGCCCAGCGGGATCAATATCGAGGGCCGGCCGGCCACCGCCAGCTCGCTCACGGTCGAGGCGCCTGCGCGGCCGATCACCAGATGGGCGCGGGCCAAACGACCCGCCATGTCTCGGAAGAAAGGCGCTAATTCGGCCTTTATGACCGCGTCGGCATAGATTTGCCGGGCGATCGCCATCGATTCCGGGCGGGTCTGCTGTTCGACGTGCAGCCGGTGGCGAAGTTCCTCCGGCAGAGCGGCCAAAGCTGACGGAACGAGTTCCGATAACAGCCGCGCACCCTGACTGCCTCCGGTGATCAGCAACCGGATCTGGTCCTCCGGCGCATGATAGCTTTGGTCGGCAAGAGCGCGGATTTCAGGCCTGACCGGATTGCCCACCATCACCGCCCGGGCCTGGGTGCGCGCGCTGGCTTTACGGAGGGTCGGAAAGGCGCAGGCCACTGCGGTCACGAAGGGCGCGAGAAAGCGATTGGCGCGCCCCGAGACCGCGTTCTGTTCGTGAATCAGCGTTGGCCGTCCCTGGGTTATCGCCGCGAGAAGGGCGGGTAGAGATGGATAGCCGCCAAAGCCGATCACGACGGCCGGATCCACCTCGGCCAGGGCCGCGCGCCCCTGAATCACGCCCTTGAAGATGGTGAACATCGCCTTGAAGGGGCTGAGGGGATCTCCACGGCGAATCGTGGCGGAGGCCAGGGTCACGACGCGCTCGGCGGGAAACGTCTGAGCGAAGCTCTCAACCCGGTCATCGGTAGCCAGGACGATGCGCCAACCCCGGGCCCCGAGCACTTCAGCCAGGGCCTGGGCTGGAAACAGGTGCCCGCCGGTGCCGCCGGCTGCGATCACCGCGACCTTGCGGGAGGCCAGACCACGATCAGCCAAGATCACCAAGCCCCGCGGCGCGGTCTTTGGGTTGATAGGCCCCCGGCTGACGACGCGTCAGAGCGAGCGCCATACCCATGGTCAGGCTCATGGCGAGCATCGATGACCCACCGTAGGAAATGAACGGCAATGTCATGCCCTTGGTCGGCGCGAGCCCCAGATTGACGACGATGTTGATGAAAGCCTGCATACCGACCATCGCGAACAATCCGGCGGCGGCGATCTGTTCGAACGGGTCGGAAATCCGCATCGCCCGATAGAGGCCGCGGATCACCAGAACCGCGAACAGGGCGATCAAAAGCAGCGATAGCCAAAGGCCGTATTCCTCGGCCGCCGCTGAATAGGCGAAGTCGGTGTGCATGTCGGGAATCTGCCCTTTCATGGTCCCCTCCCCCGGCCCCCGGCCGAAGCCGCGCCCCGCGGCGATGGCCTGCGCCGCCCTCTGAACTTGTCCCGGCTCGGTGGGCTTGGGATCCATGAAGACGTGCAGGCGGCTGGCTACGTGCGGAAATATCCATGGCGTGGCGCCAAGCCCGACTATGGCCGTCGCGCCCATGCCCACAATCCAGCCGATCGGCACGCCGGCGACCCAGAAGGCGGCGCCGAAGGAGGCCGTGATCAGGGCGGTCTGGCCGATGTCGGGTTCGAGCAGCAGTAACGCCACGGCCACGCCGTAGAGGAAAAAGGCGATGGAAACGCCAGGAATTTCGCCCTTCTGCGCCTCGGCGAACATCCACGCCACCAGCACCAGCAAAGCGGGCTTCATGAATTCGGAGGGTTGCAAGGCAAAACCACCGAACTCGACCCAGCGCGTCGCCCCCTTGGCGTTGTGGCCAAGGATCGGCAGCGCCAGCATCGCCAGGATGGCTATGGCGTAGACGACGAAAGCCACCCGTCGAACACCCTTGGGATCCAGCACCGAGGTGGCCAGCACCACGCCGACGCCCAGGACCGCGAACACGCACTGCCTTACGGCGAAATGAAACGGCCAGGGTATGTTCAGGCGCGCCGCCGCCGCGGGACTGGTGCCGAATTGCAAAAGGACGCCCAACAGCATCAGAACGCCTGTAGCTCCGAGCAGCCAACGGTCGGTGGTCCACCACCACAGGGCCCATCGCGAGGTGTCCGTTCGAGCGAAAGCGTGCTGGTGAGGTGGCTTCACAGGCTGTCTCCCGCCTGGGGTTGAAGAGCAAGGGCATGAACCGCGGCGCGAAAGGCGTCGCCGCGGGCCTCGAAGTCGCTGAACTGATCAAACGAAGCGCAGGCCGGCGAAAACAGAACGATCGGCTCGGATTCGCCTGACCTCACCGCATCGTCGAACGCGGATCGAACGGCGGCCTCCACGGTTCCGGATCGCTCAAAGGGGACCTTGCCCTCAAGCGTACGCGCGAAGTCTTCGGTGGCTTCGCCGACCAGGTAGGCCTTGGCGACCGATCCGAACACGTCACTGAGGCAGGCGATGCCGGTTTTCGGACGGCCGCCAGCGATCCAGCGGAACCGGGGATAGGCGCTCATGGCTTGACGAGCGGCGTCGATGTTGGTCGCTTTGGAATCGTTGACGAAACGCACGCCATTTAGGGTTCCGATGGTCTCCATCCGATGCGCGAGGCCGGGGAAGCTCATCAAGCCGTCGATCGCCTCCTGGGCGGTGACGCCCAGCGCGCGCGCCGCTGAATAGGCCGCTGCGGCGTTCTGCCAGTTATGGCGCCCGGGCAGAGAGCGCGCGGCGGTGAGATCCGCCATTTCGGTAACCCTGCCGTCGGTGGCGTCATACAGCCGGCCCTGCAGAACATAGACACCACGCCCGATGCCCTTGCGCGCGCTGATCGGCCAGATCGTGCGGCGGTTGGCGGCGGTGATTTCCGTACAGATCCGTTGGCCCCAGTCGTCATCGACGCCGATCACGGCCGTATCACCCTTGCCTTGATTGAGCAGGACCCTGCGCTTCGCGGCGGCGTAGCCATCCATGTCGCCATGCCGGTCCAGGTGGTCGGGGGTGATGTTCAGCACGATGGCCACGTCCGGTTTCAGGCTGGAGGTTAAATCCAGCTGGTAGGATGAAAGCTCCAGCACATAGACGGCCCCGCCGTGCATCGGCTTCAAGCCCAGCACGCCAATGCCGATATTGCCTCCCACCTGGGCGTCGCGGCCAGCGCGGGCGAGCATGTGGCCAATCAGGGCGGTGGTGGTGGATTTGCCGTTGGTCCCGGTGATCGCCACAACGCGCGGGCGCTTGTGCTCCGGAGCCTCCGCCACCGCCCGCGCGAAAAGCTCGACATCGCCGATGATCTCGACCCCGGCGGCGTGGGCCTTGTCCACCGTCCAGTGCGGCGCGGGATGGGTGAGCGGAACCCCCGGCGACAGGACGAGCGCGGCGAAGCCGGACCAGTCAGCCTCGCTCAGGTCGGTCACGT
>JAYTXV010000413.1:0-5578 GCA_043742805.1 Caulobacteraceae bacterium
GAACCTCGTTCTGGCCCGGGGCGCCACCGCCCTGCCCTGCCTGAGGAAGGAATTCCTGGTCGACGCATGGCAGGTGGCCGAATCGCGCGCGCTCGGCGCTGACGCCATACTGGTGATTCTGGCCATGGTGGACGATTCCCTGGCGCGGGATTTGATGGCTGAGTCCGTGCGCTGGGGTATGGACACCCTGGTGGAGACCCACGACGAAGCCGAAATCGAACGGGCCGTGGCGCTCGGGGCGACCATGATCGGGATCAACAACCGTGATTTGCGGACCTTTGTCACCGACCTCGCCGTGACCGAGCGACTGACTTCGAAAGTTCCGCTAAACACCTTGATTATAACGGAAAGTGGGATTTTCAACGTGGCCGACGCGGCCCGCCTCGAGCGCGCCGGCGCGAAAGCGATGCTGGTGGGCGAGAGCCTCATGCGGCAGGCGGACGTGGAGGCGGCTACCCGCGCTCTTTTAAAATAGGTGCTCCGCCTCCAACTTGACAACCGCCGAGAACACTCAGAGAACATGTGCAACGTTTTTGGTTTGTTCCCGGTTTCCGGGTGATGCGAGGCGGCGATGCTCACGCGTAAGCAGCATGAATTGCTGATGTTCATTCATGAACGGATCAAGGAGACCGGCGTGTCTCCATCGTTCGACGAGATGAAAGAAGCGTTGGACCTGGCCTCGAAGTCGGGCATCCATCGACTGATCACCGCGCTTGAAGAACGTGGTTTCCTAAGACGCCTGGCGCACAGGGCGCGGGCGCTCGAGGTGGTCAAGCTGCCCCAACAGGCTACGACTTCGGCCCCGGCGGGCGGCCGTGGCGCGTTTCAACCCAAGGTCGTGGAAACGTCGCGGGCGTCGCCTCCGATGGCCGCCAATGAGACCCGGGAGCTGTCGGTCCTGGGCCGGATCGCGGCGGGCACGCCGATCGCCGCTATCCAGCACGAACGCGACAAGCTGCACGTGCCGGAATCGATACTCGGCGCCGGGGAGCACTATGTGCTGCAGGTCGAGGGAGACTCGATGATCCAGGCGGGCATTCTGGATGGCGACTACGCCGTGATCCGCAAGGTCAGCACCGCCAACTCAGGCGAGATCATCGTCGCTCTGGTGATGGGCGAGGAAGCCACCCTGAAGCGTTTGCGCCGCAAGGGCGCCTCGCTGGCGCTGGAAGCTGCCAATCCCGCCTATGAGACCCGGATATTCGGTCCAGATCAGGTGCAGGTGCAGGGCAAACTGGTCGGACTCATTCGCCGCTACCAATAGTGGGCAGGTTGGAACCGGTCCAAGGCCGCCATCCTCGCAAGGGTTGAGACCAGACCAACCGCCAGCCTGATTTAGTCGCAAACACCTCGGCGGCCCCGTTACGATCAAAATCGCCCCGGGTCAGAACCACGGCCGCGCCACAAGCCTGATCAGGCGCGGTTGGGCTGCGAAGGACCACGATGTCGGCATGGTCGCACATCTCGCGGTAGCGGTCTTCGCCAGGCGGCTTGTGGGTCCAGGACGCCGCTATGGCCGGCCGGGCGGCGCCAATGGGCAAACAACCCTTCCGGTTGCAATCGAATACGGTTTGCTGGGCGACCGCCGGATCGGCGGGTAGCGTGAAACCGCGTCTCTGCGCCCAAAGCTGAGTGGCGTATTGGCGCGCGGTCGGCTTCATCGGGATTTCCTGGCCGGCGACAACCACCGCGGCGTCATCGCCATCAACGGCGATCCAGGCCACCGGGGACGCGGGCCTGGGCCAGAGAGCGACCGCAGCGGACATCGGCAGGCCGATCCATCGCAGCCGACCCTGCCACAGGCAGGCGAAAACGATGCCGATGTAGGAAATCGCCAAGGCGATCTCCGGCGCGCTGGAGAAGGTCATCGAGGCTCCCGGCGCCGTGGTGAACACATGGCCAATGGCGATCACCAGCCTGGCTGCCTGACCCGCGACCCAGAGAATGGGCGCGGCTGTCATCGAATCCAGGCCTACCGCCTGGGCCAGAAGCGTCAGGGCCAGGGAAGGCATCAACACCGCGCTGGCCACGAAATCGGCGGTAAGATTGGCCAGGACACCATAGTTGGCGACGCGGTTGAAGTGCTGGATCGTGAACGGACCGGTGGCCGCGCCGGCCACGAAACTGACGATCGACAGTCCGATCAGCCACTCCCCGACCTTCCGCATGGCCGCCAACGGCCAGAAAGTTGTCGGCGCATGCGCCTTGGGTTGCCGCCAGATCTCGGCCAGGGCCACCAGCGAGGCGGTGGCGCAGAAGGACATTTCGAAACCCGGCTGGACCACCACATCAGGTTCGATAAACAGAATGATCAGCGCCGCGATGGCCAGCGAGTGCAGGCTGACGGCCCGTCGATCCACTATGATCGCCAGAAAGGCGACGCCGGCCGTGATGGCGGCGCGCCTGGCCGGCGGATGGGCGCCGGAGAGCACCAGATAGCCAGCGGCCACCAAGAGAGCCGCGATTGCTGCGACCTTCTTGCCTGGAACGCGCAAGGCCAGCCAGGGCCAGGCGGCGATCAAGAAGCGAAAGCCGAAGAAGGCGAAACCGGTAAGGGCGGCCGTGTGAAGGCCGGCGATCGCCAGCATATGGGCCAAGCCGGACCCACGCAGATCGTCCCGGTGGTCAGCACCCAGCCAGTCCTGATGGCTGGTGGTGACGGCGACGGCCAGGCCCGCCGCGCCGCCGTCATCGGGACCCATCACAGCGCCGATATCGTGCGCGATCCGACGCGCGACCGACCAGCGCAGAGCATTGACGCCCATTTCCAGGCGCAGGCGCCAGGGCGGCCGCGGTAAGGTGGTGAAGATCGGCGGGCTCTTGGCGAGGCCGACGCCGCCGATCCCCTCGAACCAGGCGTCCCGGGCAAAATCATAAGCCCCGGGCGCGGCCGGTCCGGGTGGCGGATCCAGCAGGGTCATGAACCTTATAGCGGTTCCCGGCGGCGGTGCGCCTTCCGGACCGCTCTGCGAAGGCATGACGATCCGAATGCGTGTTGGGGTCGCTTCGGGAGAAAGACCCGAGATCCGCGCCGGCGCGATCAGCAACCGTTCGCCCTTCGCGCTGGGCGTGGCTATATCGACCACCCAACCCTCGACGAACGCCAGGCCTTCACGCGTCGGAGCGATGGGCGCCGCAACCCTGTCCGAATGAATCTTCGCCGTCATGAACCCGGCCGCGACCAGGGCCAGCAATGCGCCGGCGGCGATCAGGGCGCGGCTCCTGGTCCAGGCCCGAACAGCAAGGAAGATCGCCGCCCCGCCGACAGCCACCGCGACCGCGGCCCACAGTGGCGGCTCAACCTTCAGACCGAGGTAGGCGGCCGCGCCCAGTCCGAAGGCCACCGGAGTCCACAGGCCGATGCGGTCCAGTTGCATCGACGCCTGGACGCCAAACCAGGCCCAGGCCTCCATCGGGCTAGGAAGGCGAAGGCCGCGCATGATAGGCAACGCCAAACCCAATGGCCGTCGCGCGTCGTCAACCGGCGCGGCCTGGACGCCAGCCGCCACCGGAATTCGAATGCTCGCCCCCCAACGTCCCGTCGTCACCCGTATCGCCCCGTCGCCTACCGGCTCCATGCACATAGGCACCGCCCGGACGGCGCTTTACAACTGGCTTTACGCCCGACACACCGGCGGGACCTTTCTTTTGCGCATCGAGGATACTGACCGCCAGCGTTCCACCGAAGCCGCGGTGCATGTGATCCTAGATGGTCTGGCGTGGCTTGGCCTGGAGCCCGACGCCCCACCGGTCTTCCAATTCGCCAGGGCCGACCGGCATCGCGAAGTGGTGGCCCAGATGGTGGCCGCCGAACACGCCTACCCGTGCTGGCTGACGGTCGAGGAACTCGCCGCAGAACGCGACATCGCCCGGGCCGAAGGGCGGGCTATCCGGTCTCCATGGCGCGACCGCGCGCCACCCGAAGGGGTCAACCTGCCCCACGTCATCCGCTTCAAGGGTCCCCTTGAGGGCGAGACGATTGTCGACGATCTGGTCAAGGGAACGGTGCGGTTTCGCAACCGCGACCTCGATGATCTGGTGCTGCTGCGCTCGGACGGCGCGCCGACCTACAATCTGGCGGTGGTGGTGGACGATCACGACATGGGGATCACCCACGTCATTCGCGGAGACGATCATCTCAACAACACCGCGCGGCAGAGTCTTATCTATCAGGCTTTGGGCTGGGAGCTGCCAACCTTCGCGCACCTGCCGATGATCCACGGCCCGGACGGGGCCAAACTCTCCAAGCGGCACGGAGCCCAGGCAGTCGGCGAGTTCGCCGAGATGGGCTATCTGCCGGAGGCGATGCGCAACTACCTCGCCCGGCTGGGATGGGGCCACGGCGACGACGAACTGTTCACCGACGCCCAGGCCATCGCCTGGTTTGACGTCGAGGACGCGGTGAAGGCCCCGGCTCGCCTGGATTGGAACAAGCTGGCCCACGTCAACAACCACTATCTGCGGCAGGCGAATGACAACCGCCTGGCCGACATGGTTACCGTGAGCCTCAAAAGAGCCGGAACTACGCTGGCGGAAAACGGTCAGGCGCGCCTGCTGGCCGTCATCCCGCATGTGAAGGAGGGCGCCAAGACGATCGTCGAACTGGGTGAACTCTGCCGCTTCGCGCTCGCCGAGCGCCCATTGACCCTTGATGCGAAGTCGGCTGCCTTGCTTACGGAAGAGACCCGCGCGCGACTCTCTCGCCTGGCCGAACATCTGGCGATGGAGCCGGACTGGTCCTCGCCGGCGCTTACCGCCTCCCTCAGATCCTTCGCCGCCGCGGATGGGGTGGGACTTGGGAAATTCGGCGCTCCGTTGCGGGCTGTGCTCTCTGGGGGACTGCCGGCGCCCGACCTCGCCGGCGCTCTTACGACGCTCGGACGGGACGAGAGTCTGGGCAGGATTAAGGATGCTCTTTCGCCCGCCGATTGAGGGGTTATAAGGGCTTCTCAGCAATTTCTTCGCATTTGCGAGCGTCAGAAACAGGAGCTATCGGGGCATGGCCGAGCACGCGACAATTACGATCGGCGGCAACAGCTACGATCTGGCGGTTATCAAGGGCACCATCGGGCCGGACGTTATCGATGTGCGTAAACTCTATGGCGAAGCGGATGTCTTCACCTTTGATCCGGGGTTTACTTCTACAGCCAGTTGCGAAAGCAAGATCACCTTCATTGATGGTGACGCCGGTATTCTGTTGCACCGGGGTTATCCGATCCAGCAACTGGCCGAGAATTCAACATTCCTGGAGGTCTGCTATCTGTTGTTGAATGGCGAACTTCCGGATGCGGCGCAGTATGTCGACTTCGAAAACACCATCATCCACCACACGATGATCCATAACCAGTTTGACCGTTTCTTCGGTGGCTTTAGGTCGGACGCCCACCCGATGGCGATCATGACAGGGGCCGTCGGGGCGCTCTCGGCATTTTACCACGACAGCATCAACGTCGATGACCCCGAGCAGCGCAAGATTTCGGCCCACCGCCTGATCGCCAAGATGCCGACCATCGCGGCGCGGGCGTTCAAATATTCCGTGGGCCAGCCGTTCGTCAGCCCCCGCAACGATTTGAGCTAC
>JAYTXV010000414.1:0-1562 GCA_043742805.1 Caulobacteraceae bacterium
GCTGCGCGCCGCTGATCGGCGAGGCGATACGGCGGATCGCCAACGAAGAATCGGTTTCAAAGCTCTTCGACTGATTACCCCCTCCTCGTCTGACCGAACACAATAACGCCCAGGACCCGACGCCAAGCGACGGTCGAAGCTTTAGAGTAGAGACATTCAAGTATGAGATTGATCCAGCCCGCCGGCGCGGCTCTTATCCTGGTGTTGGCGGGTCTGGCTGTCGCCGTTCCCACCCCTGATGGCTTCGCCCGCACGAAAAAGCCACCGGTGGTCGAGGTTCCTCCACCGCCACCCCCGCCGCCCGCGGGGCCGGTGGGTCTTCCCGATCGGATGATCTCCGACGCTGCGGCCTATGACAGCTATATGCGAAACGCCACGTCTCTGACCCCGGCTTTCACCGACGCCGGGTCAGTGTCACGCATGCTCGACCAGGCTCGGGCCTATTCTCCCAAGTCCCTCATTCGCGGCGCCGTGGCCACCGCTGCGATCGCGGCGCTGAGGGACAAGACATTTGTCGCCTCGATCCGGGAAGCCGGCAACTCGCCCGAGCATCGCGCCCAGATCGTCGACTACGTGTTGGCCAACCCCGCCTATGCGCTGGTGTTCAAGGGTTCGGATGAAGCCGCCAGCCTGGCGCGGGACGCTGTGGGACCCAACGCCCTGCAACTGTTCCTGACCGGAAAGGTCATTCGCCAGTCGGCCTATGACATCCAGAAACAGGGATGGTCCAAGGTCGCGGTTCCTGATCTCCCTGGCCGGCTCGCGGCGGCTGAGGCCGCGGCGGCGGGCGACATGACGGCGGATCCCGATCGCCTGCTGGCGGCGCGCCAAGCCATCGCCGGCAATACCTCGGGGGATCTGTCGGTCAAGCCGATGAGCCCGCCCTATGCGCCGATGATCGCCCAGGCGCTGCAGCTGGCGGCGATCGCCGCCCTCGGCGAGGCCCGGGATGAGATTTATGAACGCCTGTCGGTCTTGACCAGGGACGGCGGCGCCGAGGCCTGCCTCGGCGCCGCGAAGCGCAATTTCCACCAGTGCCTGGCGGTCGCGAGACCAAATTATGAAGATATTTTCTGCGCCGGCCAACACGCGCTTCGCGACACCGGCGCCTGTATGGCCACGGCGGCCGGTGTTGAATTGCCGCCGGAGCCGCTTCCGCCGCCCGCCGCTCCGCCGAAGAAGATGTCTGACCGTAAAAAGCGCAAAGGCTGACGGCCTGTTGGGAAGTCTGTGCCACGAAGTCGTTGCATGACGCCCGCGCGGCGTGTATTAAGCCGCACCATTTTATAGGGCTCCCCGAGGAGCTCTCGATCCTGCCGCCGCGCTTGGACATCTGGCGCGGCGTCTCCTTTTGAGGCGTGGCCATGGCCGATATCATCCTGAACGTTCAAGTCCGCGACCGCGTGGGCACCGGCGCCGCCCGAGCGGTGCGCAACGCCGGCATGGTTCCCGGCGTGCTCTACGGCGCCGACAAGGCTCCCGTGCCGATTGCCGTCAAGGTGGGTGAATTCCGCAAGGCGCTCAGCACCGGCAAGCTGCTGGGCCACCTTGTGACGCTGAAA
>JAYTXV010000415.1:0-3966 GCA_043742805.1 Caulobacteraceae bacterium
CAGGCAGGGCAGGGCGGTGGCGCCCCGGGCCAGAACGAGGTTCTCGTCGGCGCCTTGAAAGCTGGGCGTGTCGGTCAACACCGACAAGCAGGCGGCGCCGCCCGCTTGATAGGCCACGGCCAGCGCCGCCGGGTCGAAATCCTCCCGGATCAGGCCCTTGGACGGCGAGGCCTTCTTGATTTCGGCGATCAGCGCCAGACGACCTGGTCCATGCGCCTTGAGCAGAGCGCCGCGAAATCCGCGCGGCGGCGTCGCTTGGCTTGCCCCCGCCTCGAGGTCGCCGCCCCCGATTCTGGCCCGTCGTTCCTGGACCTCCAGGCGTTTGTAGGCGGCGATGGCGGAGAGAATATCCTCGCTCACGGCGCGTTCGTCGCCTCGATCAGGCCGTCGAGAGCGCGGCGCGCCGCACCGCTGTCGATGGCCTCGGCCGCCAGGACGATGCCTTCGCGCAGAGTCTCCACGCGATCGGCGACCAGAAAGGCCGCGGCGGCGTTGATCATCACGATGTCTCGATAGGCTCCGGTCTGGCCCGCCAGCAAATCATCCATGGCCTGGGCGTTCTGCGCCGGCCCGCCGCCTCGCAGATCGGCTCTGGCGCTGCGCTCCAGGCCGACCGCTTCCGGCGTGATGGTGAACAGCCGCACCCGACCGTCGAACCACTCGGCCGCATGGGTCGAACCGGCGGTGGTGATTTCGTCGAGGCCGTCTCCATAGACCACCCAGGCTTTAGCGGCGCCCAGGGCTCCCAGCACTCGGGCCAGCGGCTCCACCAGGCGCACGTCATAAACGCCCAGCACCTGCCGCCGGGCGCCGGCGGGGTTGGAAAGCGGCCCGAGTATGTTGAAGATCGTGCGGAATCCGAGCTCTTCGCGGATCGGCATCACGTGACGCATGGCGCCGTGATAGGCCGGAGCGTACAGGAAACAGATGCCGGCTTGGTCCAGCGCCCGTCGTTGCTGCGCGTGACCGGCATGGATGTTGACGCCCAGGGCCGTCAGCACGTCGGAAGAACCTGACTTCGAGGAGACCGCGCGGGCGCCATGCTTGGCGACTTTCAGGCCGCCGCCCGCCGCCACGAAGGCCACGGCGGTGGAGATATTCAGGGTGTGAGCCCCGTCGCCGCCCGTCCCACACACATCCACCACATCGTACGGGTGCTCCAGCTTCAAGGCTTCACCGCGCATCGCCCTGGCGCAGGCGGTGATTTCCCCCACCGTCTCGCCCCTCAGACGCATGGCGGTGATCGCGGCGGCGATCTGGGCGGGCGTCGTCTCGCCGCGCAGGCAGGCGGTGAAGAAGCTGTCGGCGTCCTCGGACGTCATGGTGGCGCCGTCGGCCAGGCGGGCGAGCAGGGGTTTGAAGGCGTCGGACACGGTCTAGTCAGCCCGCCGCCATGACAGGGATACCGGCGATCTTCAGGAAGTTGCCCAGCAGACGGTGGCCGCCGTCGGTGGCGATCGATTCAGGATGGAACTGTACCCCGTGGATCGGACGCGTCCGATGGGAAAGCCCCATGATCTCGCCATCGTCGGTCCACGCCGTCACCTCAAGACAAGCCGGAAGGGTATCCCGGGCCACGGCCAGGCTATGATAGCGTGTAGCGACGAAGCCGTCGGCCAAGCCGTCGAAAATCCGGCCGCCACCCTGGCCCCCATGCCTGATGTGGCTGGTCTTGCCGTGCATCAGCGTCTTGGCGCGCACCACCTCGCCGCCGAACACCTGGCCGATCGCCTGATGACCCAGGCAGACGCCAAGGATCGGCAGGTCGGCCGGAGCCTCTCCGATCAGTTCCAGGCAGATGCCGGCCTCGTTGGGCGTGCAGGGTCCCGGCGAAAGAACGATGGCCTCTGGTTTCAGGCCCAGGGCTTCGCGCGCCGTCAGGGCGTCGTTGCGATAGACTCGCGTCTCGGCGCCCAATTCGTCCAGATAGTGGACCAGATTGTAGGTGAAGCTGTCGTAGTTATCGATCATCAGGATCATACGAAACGCCAAGCTTCTTCGGCAGCCCGCTTGAGCGCGCCGGACTTCTGAAGGGTCTCTTGATATTCCGCCAGGGGGTCGCTGTCGGCGACCACGCCGCCGCCCGCCTGGACATAAAGCGCGCCGTCCTTGATCAGGCCAGTGCGCAGCACGATGCAGGTATCGACCGATCCATCGGCCCCGAAATAGCCTACCGCCCCAGCGTAGACGACGCCGCGCTTCACGCTCTCCAGTTCGTCGATGATCTGCATGGCGCGGATTTTCGGCGCTCCGGAAAGCGTGCCGGCTGGGAGGGCGGCCATCAGCACGTCCACGGGATCAAGCCCCTCGGGAGCATCGCCTTCCACGTTGGAGACGATGTGCATGACATGGCTGTAGCGCTCGATGGTGAAGCTCTCGGTGACCCTGACGGTCGCCCGGCCCGCCGAACCCGCCGGCGCATTGCGGCCGGCGTCGCGCAGCCGCGCCACCCGGCCCACGTCGTTGCGCCCGAGATCCAGCAGCATCAGGTGCTCCGCGCGTTCCTTCTCGTCGGCCAGAAGCTCCTTTTCGAGGGCCAGGTCTTCTGCCGGCGTCGCGCCCCGCGGTCGCGTGCCCGCGATCGGGCGGATGGTGATCTTGCCGTCGCGCAGCCGGACCAGGATTTCCGGCGAGGAGCCGACCAGCTGGAAGTCCGGAAAGTTCAGATAAAACAGGAAAGGCGACGGATTGGTCCGCCTGAGTGACCGGTAAAGTGAAAACGGCGGTGGCGTGAACGGCCTGGAGAACCGGTGGCTCGGCACCACCTGGAAGATATCTCCGGCCTGGATATAGGCCTTGGCGCGATCCACGATCCGGCCATAGGCATCCGGGCCGACCGGTGAAGTCAGGCTCGCTTCGTCGACCGGAGCCGCCGCCGCCGCCGGGCGCGCCGGCAGCGGCTCGGTCAGATCGCCGACCACAGCGTCTATCCGCGCCTCGGCGAGAGCGTAGGCGGCCGCCGCGTCCAGCTCTGAGGGCCGTACAGTTGTGACCAGAATGATTTCCTGGGCGATGGCGTCGAAGATCGCGACGATGCTGGGCCGGATCATCACCGCGTCGGGCAGGTCCAGCGGGTCAGGAGAGATGCCGGGCAACCGCTCGACCAGACGCACCATGTCATAGCCGAGCACCCCGAACAGGCCCCCCGCCATCGGCGGCAGGCCGGGCGGGATGTCGAGCCTTGAAGAAGCCGCCAGGTCGCGCAGGGAGTCGAGCGCTCCGCCGGATACAGCTCGGAACTCCGCCCTTGCGATGGCCTCCCCCTCGGCGATCTCGGCGTTGTCGCCCCGGCATCGCCAGACCAGCTCGGGGTTCATCGCCACGATCGAATACCGCCCACGCCAGGCTCCGCCCTCGACCGACTCGAACAGGAAGGCGTAGGGCCGACCATGGGCGATCTTCAGATAGGCCGAGACCGGCGTCTCCAGGTCGTCGATCAGCCGCCGCCAGACCAGCTGCGGTCGCCCGGCGCGATAGGCCGGCTCGAAGGCGCCAAAGTCGGGCTGGACGCTCACTTGGCTTTCGGGGCGCTCTTGTCGCCCGGCGTTACCACGCTCGCAGGGTCCACGCCCATGGTCTGACGGGCCAGGCTGAGGTTGACCTCCACTTTCACGGTCTGCGCCGCCGCGATCTTCACGCTGTTGATCATTTCGCGCAAATAGTCCTCCGAGGCGCGCTGCCGGATGTTCTCCAGGAACCGCGACGTTGTCACGACATCGCCCGGGCGCACGGCGTCGAGCCTGGCGATGAACACGCCGTTCGGCGCTCCGGCGGCGAACACATCTCCCGGCTTCTGCCCGAAGATCGAGGTTACGAATTCGCGGCCCAGCGTCTTGTATTGCTCGACCTGGATCAGTTGCATGCCCGGCTGCCGCACTACCTTGGCGCCCACTCCGGCGGCGACCTCGTCCATGGGTTTTCCCTGGCGGACCGCGGCCATCAGCGCCTCGGCCTTGGCTCGAAGCG
>JAYTXV010000416.1:0-10044 GCA_043742805.1 Caulobacteraceae bacterium
GGGAGCCATCGCTCCACAAAGTCACCAACTCGGCGGGCGGTAGTCGTCGCCTAGTGGGTTTCGGCCCCCGCATCGCCTCAGGCTAGCGTTAATCCACCGTGAATACAGTGGATGAGGCAGTTGCAGACTGTATCCGGATCGAACCCCGTGGCTGTTCCGGATAGCTTCGGTGTGTGATTGGTCGCGGCGCAGGTCGAGTCGTCGGCGTCGCTCTCGGCAAGAGCGCCGTGAACAGGCCGAATGAGGGGGACCGATTTAAGCAGGGCGATAATAGTCGCATAATGCAATTATAAAGTCAATAGACGCGAACCCTGCCGGAGCCAGTTCACCCCGTCGAGATCAGCCGCGCCTTGCGCCTCCCACGAATCGAAAACCAGTCCGTGATCGAGCCGACCCGGGGCGGTCCCACGTCTCACCGATAACAGGCAGGACGCCCTGCGAGGGCTGTTGCTGGGCGACGATGGCCTATTGAGATTGCCTGGACGAAGTTCTGATCATCGCCGCTTCGGGGGGACCGCCCCTCTGTCGTCCAGCCCGGACACAAGCGCGACGCCGACTTTTATGAATCAGGTGCTGGGGGCCTCGCTTGACAACAAGTCCGGCGGGCCGGTTGCGGTCCGCCGCCATAAGCCGCCAGCCGACTGCGATTGGCGCCGCGCCAATCTGGCCACAGTGGCCTGCTTGAATATCGCCATGACGCGTGTTGCGACCAAGGATTGGATCGTCGGAGCCGTGGCAGCCGTCACGTTTTTCTGGGCCTTTGCCGCGCCCGCTCAGCCAATTGCGGTCATACCATCCCCCTTCCCGCCTCTGTTCGTCGATTGCCGGGGCGAGCGGACATCATCGCCGACCGTGATCCTGGAGGCCGGCGCGTTCGGGACTTCGGCCGATTGGGACTTCGTGCTGGACGATCTGGCGGCCGGCGGGCGGGCCTGCGCGTTCGATCGGGCGGGCCTGGGCCGCTCGCCGCCCCGGCCCGGGGATAAGGACGTGCTGACCAAGGCCGGCGAGTTGAACGGCTTACTTGATCAGTTGGGCGAGACGGGGCCGGTGATCCTGGTCGGCCATTCCAACGGCGCGCTCTATGCGCGCGCCTTCGCCAGCATTTGGCCGGAGCGGGTAGCCGGCCTGGTCTATGTCAACGGTGTTGGTCCGGAGACCGGGGACGACCCGGCCCTGATAGCCGATCTGACCGCCGAACGGCGGGCGTCGAACCTGGCGGTCACCGCCGGGCGGCTGGGCTTGGCCGGGATGGTGGCGGATACCCTAGGCGGGCCGATGGGCCTCAACGACGTGGCGGCGCGGCGCAAGCGCGCGGGCCTGCTCAGTCTGGCCAGCCTGAAAGCGGCCCGCGACGAGGATCGCTGGATCATTCCCGGCCTGGAGACCGTCCGTCGGCTGGGGGGCGCGGCGCGGCGCATCCCCACCGCCGTGATCATCGGCGCCGAATACCCGGCCCGGCCCCTGGCGCAGGCCTGGCGCGCGGCCGAAGTGGCGCCAGCTGATCAAGCCGACCGGCATTGGGTGCTCGACATGCCGGGCGCGACCCACGTCTCGCCGCTGACCCGCGACCGGGCCTATGTGACCGCAGCCGTGAGTTGGCTCAGGAGCCTGTCACCAGGCGCCGACGTTCTGCATTGACGTCCAGGGCTCGGCAGGGGCGAGCGAGCCGTCCTTTTGCAGCAGTTCGACCGACACGCCGTCCGGGGAGCGCACGAACGCCATGTGGCCGTCGCGGGGCGGGCGGTTGATCGTCACGCCGGCGTCCATCAGCCGCTGGCAGGTCGCGTAGATGTCATCGACCTGATAGGCGAGGTGGCCGAAGTTGCGGCCGCCGGTATAGGCTTCCGGGTCCCAGTTGTGGGTCAGTTCCACGGTCGGCGCGCGCTTGGCCTTGGCCGCCTCGACATCCTCTGGCGCGGCCAGAAACACCAGGGTGAAGCGGCCAGCGGGATTGTCGAACCGCGACACCTCTTCCAGGCCAAGACCACCGCAATAGAACGACAGCGCGCTGTCCAGATCGCTGACCCGCACCATGGTGTGAAGATATCGCATCGCTTGGTTTCCTTGAGGCTGTGGATATCGATTTAGCGCACGGCGAGCGCGGCGCCAGAGGCGGCGCTCTGTCCGCGGGTCTGGCGCCGCCAAAGCGCGGCGTATTCGCCGCCTTTTTCCAACAGTTCGCCGTGGGTTCCGCGCTCGGCGATGCGTCCCCGGCGAATGACCAGGATCTGGTCGGCGTCGACGATTGTGGAAAGCCGGTGGGCGACCACCAGGGTGGTGCGGCCGGCGCGGACCTTGCGCAAGGTGGCCTGGATCGCGGCCTCGGTGGGACCGTCCAGGGCGCTGGTGGCTTCGTCGAGAACCAGCAAGCGCGGATTGGCCAGCAGCGCGCGGGCCAGGCCGACACGCTGGCGCTCCCCGCCCGACAGCTTCAGCCCCCGCTCGCCGACCTGGGTGTCCATCTTGTGCGGCAGGCCGTCGATGAACGGCGCAAGTTCGGCCGCTTTGGCGGCCGCCCATACCGATTCGTGCGACGCGTCCGGGTTGGCGAAGGCGATGTTGGCCCAGAGGGTGTCGTTGAACAGCGCCACGTCTTGGGGAACCAGCGCGACGGCCTTGCGCAGCGCGGCCTGACTGACGTGGCGCAGATCCACGCCGTCGATCAGCACGGCGCCGGCCTGGGGATCCAGCAGACGCAGCGCCAGCCGCACGATGGTGGTCTTACCGGACCCCGATGGGCCGACCAGCGCCGTCGTGGTCCCCGGCGGAGTGACGAAATCGATCTCGGTCAGGCCGACACTCCGGGCCGTGTGCTGGAAACCCACCCCGGCGAACCGGAGCTCGGCGCCGCGCTCGGAAGCCGGCGGCAGCGGGCGCGGATGGGGCACGTCGACGATCTCGGGCTTCAGCGCCCGTAGATCCAGCATCTGCTCCATGTCGATGAACGACTGGCGGATCTCGCGATAACTCATGCCCAGGCTGAACAGCGGCGCATAGACCTGCTGCAGGATCAGTATGCAGGCGGTGACCGCGCCCAGGCTCATCCGCCCGGCCAGAACCTCCATTCCGGCCAATACCGTCACCAGCACCAGGCCCAGGTTGAGCACCACCGCCTGCACGCCGTTCAACAACTGTAGAGAGGTGTTGGCCTTGACCGCAGCATGGGCGTAGTCGGTCAGGGCCGACTCATAGTGCGCGACCATGCGCCCCTCGGCACCGAAGGTCTTGATGGTCTCGTAGTTCATAAGCGAATCGACCGCGAGGCCGGCGGCGAGTGAATCGGCGTCGTTCAGTTTGCGGCGGTGGCCGATACGCCAGTTGGAAATACCGACGGTGAAGGCGATGTAGATGACGATGGTGGAGATGGCCACCACCGCCAGGCGCCAGTTGAACCGCGTACTCAGCACATAGGCGGCCATCAACAGCTCAAGCACGGTCGGTCCCAGGTTGAGCACCACGCTGCGCAACAGGAAGTCGGTGGAGCGGGCGCCCCGGTCGATGATCCTGGCCAAGCCTCCAGTCTGCTTGCCCTGATGGAAATTCATCGAAAGCGACAGGGAATGGGCGAAAGTCTCGATCGAGGACTGGACCATCGCCATCTGGGACACCGGCGTGAAGATCGAGTCCCTGAGGTATGGAGCCGCGTTGGCGATGAAGCGGAGCAGGACCCAGCCGATGGCCAGCCCGGCGAAGGCGATGAACACCGGCTGACCGCCGGTCCGACCGACATTGAGCTGGTCGATGGCCCGGGAAATCAACAGCGGCCCGATCACACCGGTCCATTTGCCCACCAGGACCAAAAGCAGCGCTACGGCCAGGCGCAATTTTAGGCCTTGGGCCCGCGACCTCGCCACCAGGCGAATGAGATCCGCCATCGACGTCCAAAAGGTGAACCGGGGCGCCGTCGGACCGACGATTGGCGGCGCCGCGTGGCGGCCGGCGGCATGATCAAACGTCAAGCGGACGCCTCGGCGTGATTGAGCAACAGAGTCGTCTGGAGACCGCCGCCCGGTGTCATCCAATCGATACGCCACCCGGAGGGAGTGCGATCCGAGCGATAGGGACCCCGCGACAGCGGTGCGGCGAGACTGAGCGTCGCTCGGGCGGCGCCCCGGCGAGCGCCATCCACGACCTCGAAGCCGTGCTCGGCCAGGGTGAGCGGTTCATTGGGCGCCAGGGAGAAAACGCCATCGGCGGCGGCCTGGCCGCGCGCCCTGCGCTCACCGTCGACCCATACCTCCACGGCGCCATGAGGCGAGGCGAGGCCGGACACCACCGCGCCACCCTTGGCATCGAAATCCACCGACAGGATGACTGGCGCATCGCCCCGAGAGCCCAGGACCAGGGCGCCGGCGCCGGCGCGAAGTTGCGCCGCGGCGCCTTCCGGCGTGACGGCGATGTAGCCCTCTGACTGAATAATATGGCCGCCGTCGATCATCGCCAGGCCGAACAGCCTCGGCGCGGCTGCGGACGGCAGATCAAGGCTCCAACCTCCGTCTCTCCCCGCTTTCGCCAAAACCGCCTGGCCGCCGGGAGACGCCAGACGGACCTTGGCGCCGGGTTCGGCGCGGCCGACCAGGTGAACGACGGCTCCGGCCATCAGGCTCACCGCGGTGGCCACCGGCGGCTGCCTGTAGAGGCTGGCCGGACCGACGGCGGCCGCCGGCCTCTGGCCGGCCCCGCCCGACGCCACGCCACCCGGTTGGCAGGCGACGAGACCAAACAGGGCGAGGGCGGCGGCCAGGTTTTGTTTGACGGCGAACTTGATCGGGCGATCCTTTGGAACGGTGTTTTGAGGCGATGCTTTCAGCCGAGCGATGGCATATCAGAGCGATGGCATACCAGGGCAGGCCGCCCCTGTCCTTAATCTGGGGAACCCTGAACGAATGTCGATCCCACCTTCGAGCATCGACTCGGTTTGCGTCTATTGCGGATCGTCGGACGCCGCAGACCCGGCATGGCTGGCGGCGGCGGCGGCACTGGGCGCGGCCCTGGCGGCGGAAGGGTTGCGCCTGGTCTATGGCGGCGGCGGCGTGGGCCTGATGGGCGCCTGCGCGCGGGCCGCGCATCAAGCCGGAGGCCGGGTTCTGGGCGTCATGCCGGCTTTTCTGGCCAGCCGGGAAATCGTTCTGGACGAGGTGGAGACAGTGATCGTCACCTCGATGCACGAACGCAAGATCCGGATGTTCGACGACGCGGACGCCTTCGTGGTGCTGCCGGGCGCGATCGGGACCCTGGAGGAAGCGGTGGAGCTTTTGTCCTGGCGGCGCCTGGGCCTTCATGCCAAGCCGATCGTGTTCTTCAACCCGCGGGATTTCTGGCGGCCCCTGTTCGACCTGTTCGACCGGTTCATCGAAACCCGCCTTGCGCCGGCCGAATTCAACGGCTGCTGGCGCGCGGTGGACCGTATCGAGGATGTGATCCCGGCTCTGCGCGCCATGCCGGCCGGCCCGGCCGTGGCGGCGGTGATGCGGGTGGTGGCCTGAGCGGCCTTCAGGATGTGACCTTGTCCCGGAACCGGTTGACCAGAGGATAGCGCCGGTCGCGGCCGAAAGCCTTGCCGCCGATCTTGACGCCCGGCGCCGACTGCCGGCGCTTGTATTCCGAGCCGAAGAGCAGCCGCTGAACCCGCTCCACCGTTGGGCCGTCGAAGCCCCGGGCGACGATCTCGTCAAGGGTGGCCTCCTCCTCCACCAGTCCATACAGGATGGCGTCGAGCACCTCATAAGGTGGCAGGCTGTCCTGGTCGGTCTGGTCCGGGCGCAGCTCGGCGGAGGGCGCCTTGGTGAGGATGCGCTCGGGGATCGGGGACGCGGGTCCACCGTAGGCGGGGTTGGCGTTGCGCCAGCGGCACACGGCGTAGACGTCCACCTTATAGACATCTTTCAGCACGTTGTAGCCGCCACACATGTCGCCATAAAGGGTGGCGTAGCCGACGGCCATCTCCGACTTGTTGCCGGTGGTCATCAGCATCAACCCAAGCTTGTTCGATAGCGCCATCAGGGTGACGCCCCGGATGCGGGCCTGGATATTCTCCTCGGTGATGTCCGGCGCGCGGCCGGCGAATTGCGGGGCCAGCATGGTCTCGAAAGCGGCGACGGCCGGGGCGATGTCGATATCGTCCAGTTTCACGCCAGTCGCCCGGGCGCAGGCCTCGGCGTCTTCAAGGCTTTCGGCGCTGGTGTAGCGCGAGGGCAGCATGAAGGCCCGCACGTTCTCCGGACCCAGGGCGTCGCGCGCCACGACGATCGAGATCGCCGAATCGACCCCGCCGGACAGACCCAGCAGCACGCCCGGGAAACCCGACTTGCGGACATAGTCGCGCAGGCCCAGCACCATGGCCCGGTAGATTTCCTCAGGCCCCCTCGGCCAGATCGTCACCGGCGCATCGACGCAACGCCATCCGCCCAGCCCTTTTTCCCAGGTCGAACAAGCGATCGCCTCCTCGAACATCGGCAGGCTCATGCAAAGCTCGCCGTCGGCCTGGAGCGCGAAGGAACCGCCGTCGAAGACCAGCTCGTCCTGACCCCCGACCTGATTGACATAGACCAGCGGCAGGCCGGTCTCGGCGACACGGGCGCGGGCCGCATCCAGGCGTTCTTCGTCGGAGGTGCGGCGAAACGGTGAGCCGTTGGGGACCAGCAGCAGTTCGGCGCCGCCCTCGGTCAGCCGGCGACAGGGATCCGGTCCCCAGATATCTTCGCAGATCGGGACACCGATCCGCGTTCCGGCGATCTCGAACAGACCGGGCGCCTCTCCGGCGATGAATATCCGCTTTTCGTCAAACACGCCGTAGTTGGGCAGATCGACCTTGAACGAGACACCCCGGACCTCACCGTTCTGGATCAGGGCGACGGCGTTGTGCGGGCGCCCGCCCGGTCCCGGCCAGAGGGTGGTGACCAGGGCGGCGCATTCGTCGGCCGTGTCTCTGGCAAGCTGGACCAGCGCCTCCTGGCAGGCGCGGACGACTGCGGGTTTCAACGCCAGATCCTCTGGCGGATAGCCGATCAGGAACAGTTCCGGGAACAGAGCAAGATCGGCGCCCAGAGCCGTGGCTTCGGCGATCCGCCGCCGCGCCAGGGCGGCATTGCCGGTGATATCCCCGACCGTGGGGTTGACCTGGATCGAGGCGATGACGAGGCGGCTGGACATAACAGACTTCTAGAGCCGTTCCGACGCTGTTGTGAACCCATGCAACCCAATCGACAGTCTCTTCCCTCCCCCCTATCCTGGCCATCGGCAGGCGGTCGATCCGGCAAAGGCGCGGGACCCCGGGGGGCAGGCCATGAGCAACAGAAGCCCGATTGGCGCCAACCAGAGACGATGGCTTTTCGGCCTCTGGCTGGCCTTCGCCCTCGCGAGCCTGGCGTTTGCCTATTGGGGTTGGTACCTCCAGTCCGGCGTCTTCGGCGCCGCGGGTCCCAGAAAGGTCGAGAACGCTCTGTTCATGAGCCTGAGGGTGTTCGGCCTAAACGATTCCTACACCCTGTCCGCCAACACCGGCTCGCGATGGCAATTGATTCTGGCCCGGTGGATGGGCGCCGGGGTGTTCCTCAGCGGCCTGGTGACCGCCGGCCTGTCGTTGTTTCGCGTCCAGATCGCCGCCCTTTCGGTCGCCTGGAGCAACGGACACATCCTGGTGATCGGCGATCACGAGATCGCCTTGGCCCTGATCCGTCACGCGGCGGATCGCGGCCTTCCCACCGTCCACGTCACGGCCTCGGTCGCCGACGCGCGCCGGGAGGGCTCGCTGGTCAGCCTGCCGCGAGCGCCTGGGGACGATGGGCTCGACGCCGGTGGGGCCGGCCGCGCGTCCCGGGTGATCATCGCTGAAATCGACATCGGCCAGTCGGTCGAGGACGCCCTGAAAGCCGCCGAGCGAATGAAGGCCGCGACCGGCGGGGCCGCGACGGTGGCCGTGCACCTGGACGACCCCGCGATCGCCGAGCGCATCCACCACGCCGAAGGCGGGATCGATCTGTTCGCCTTCTCCGAAGCCCACGCGGCGGCGCGCTCGGTGATGGTGCGCCATCCGCCGTTCCTGCTCGCCCATCGGCTCGGCGCCCCGGCGATCCATATTCTGATCATCGGGTTCAACGACCTGGGGCAGGAGCTGGCGCGCGACCTCGTGCTCAACAGCCTGGGGATGAATCTGGGGCGCCCCTGGATCACGGTGATCGACCCCGACGCCGCGACCGCGCGGCGGGATTTCCTGAATCGGCATCCCGAGTTCCCGCACCTCTGCACGCTCGAAGTATTCGCCCATCTGGGAGAGGCCAGGTTCGACGCCCCCGCCCCAAGCCGTGACGACCCGACGATCTGCGCGGCCTATGTCTGCCTGCGCGACTCCGCCGCCGCCCTGGCCGCCGCAATCGGTCTGCGCGAGAGCGCTATCCGGCATGACAGGATCGAGGGGCCCATATTCGTGCGGCTGCGATCGGGTGGCCTGATGCGCGCCGCCGGCGGAACCTCTGGTCTTCAAGCGCTGCAGCTCTACGGTTTTGGGGGACTCACGGCCTCCGCGGTGGCGTCCCGGG
Source organism: Caulobacteraceae bacterium (assembly GCA_043742805.1). Taxonomy (GTDB): domain Bacteria; phylum Pseudomonadota; class Alphaproteobacteria; order Caulobacterales; family Caulobacteraceae; genus Acaudatibacter. Next base: position 8,541 of record JAYTXV010000416.1, read on the forward strand.
CGCTATCCCCCGATCCCGACGCCACGGCCAAGGCGGTGCACGAAGGCTATTCCCGCGCCGGCGGCGCCAGCGCGGGTCCGTGGAAAGACTTGCCGGAGGAAATGCGGGTCAGCAATCGGCGCGTAGTCAGCCACATACCGGCCAAGCTGGCCACTCTGGGCTTCGATCTGGAACCCTGGCTGGCGACACCCGATGATCACCGCCCCTGGCCCCCGCCCCTGGCCCCCGGAGTGATCCTGTTTCGTGACGATGTCGAGCGGACCCGCATGGCGATGCTCGAACATGAGCGCTGGATGGCCGACCGACGCCTTAACGGCTGGCGCCCGGGCCTCCGACGCGACAATGCGCGAAAATTGCACACCGATTTCGTCGCGTTCGAAGAGCTTTCGGAAGCCATTAAATCCTACGACTATCAGGTCGTGGACTGGATGGACTCGTTCCTGCCGAGACGGCCGGGGGGGTTGGAGCGGCGACAGACGCGGCACGAATAGAGTCCGTTTGGCGAGCCCCTCTAGTCGTCCCGATGCACCCGTTCCCGCCGTTCGTGCCGTTCCTGGGCCTCGAGGCCCAGGGTGGCGATGGGGCGGGCCATCAGGCGGGCGAGACCGATCGGCTCGCCGGTTTCCTCGCAAAAACCGTAGTCGCGCTCATCGATTCGGCGCAGAGCCGCATCGATCTTGGAGATCAGTTTCCGCTGACGATCGCGGGTACGCAGTTCCAGAGCCCTATCAGTCTCGGATGAAGCTCGATCGGCCACATCCGGATGATTTTCGGTTTCCGCTTGCAAATGGCCGACAGTCTCGCGGGCTTCGCGAAGAATATCGCTCTTCGATTCAAGTAGTTTATTCTTGAAGAATACCAATTGCCGTTCGTTCATGAACGGTTCGTTGTCCGACGGAACGTAGTCGGCTTCCTGTAAAACCATGGAAGTCTTCTGCATCGACGCTTCACACCCCACCCTTACGAGGACCCAGTCGGTCGCGAGTGCCGCGCTTATAACAAAGCTGACAGCGGGGCAATCCGCCATGAGGACGCCAGCCCATTTGGGGCCCATGTCGGAACACTTTGCGAGCCTTCGCCCGGGATGCTAGCTGGCTCGACGCCAGTAGCGCGTGGGAACGATGAACATGAAGCGTTGGGCGCGGGCTCTCTGGGCAAGCATGACCGTCACGGCGACGGCTGGCGGCATCGCGACGGCGGGCGATTCGCCGATGCTGGGCTTCTCCCCCGCCTCGGCGGCAGCCGAGCGGGGTCTGGAGAACCGCTTCGACGCTAATCTGTCGGCCGGGGCGATTCGCGACCGCCTGAAGCTGATGTCGGCCGAGCCGAACCAAGTGGGCTCGCCGCACGACAAGGCCAACGCCGACTACACCCTGGCGCAGTTCAAGGCCTGGGGCTGGGACGCCCATATAGAGGTGTTCAGCGTGCTCTATCCGACGCCCAAGGCGGAGCTGCTCGAACTGGTGGGAACCAACGGTTTCAAGGCCACCCTGACCGAGCCGCC
>JAYTXV010000417.1:0-7603 GCA_043742805.1 Caulobacteraceae bacterium
GCCGAACTGCTGGCGGTATTCCACCGCCACCTTGGCCGCGAAGGTCACGGCCTCGGGGTCGTCGCCGTTGGCGTGAAATATCGGCGCCTCGACCATCAGAGCGCTGTCGGAAGGATAGGGGCTGGTACGGCTGTAGGTCGGACTGGTGGTGAAGCCGATCTGATTGTTGACGATGAAATGGATGGCCCCGCCGGTACGATAGCCACGGATGCCCATCAGGTTGAAACATTCGGCCACTACGCCCTGACCGGCGAAAGCGGCGTCGCCATGCATCAACAGAGGCAGCACATGGCCGCGCCCGAACGTTGGGTTCTGCCGCAGTGTGAAAGCCTGTTTGGCGCGTGCCTTGCCCAGCACCACTGGATTGACGATTTCGAGGTGACTGGGGTTGGCGGTCAGCGACAGATGAACCTCGTTATCGTCGAACCCGCGGTCGGACGAGGCCCCAAGGTGATATTTGACATCGCCCGACCCCTCGATGTCGCTAGGCAGGGAGGACCCCCCCTGGAATTCGTGGAAGATCGCACGATACGGCTTGGCCATGACCGCGGCGAGTATGTTCAGCCGGCCCCGATGGGGCATGCCGATCACGATATCCTGGACACCCAGAGCGCCGCCACGCTTGATGATCTGCTCCATGGCCGGCACCGCCGCCTCGGCGCCGTCCAAGCCAAATCGCTTGGTTCCAGGGTAGCGTTTGGCGAGGAAGCGCTCGAAACCCTCGGACTCGATCAGCTTCTTCAGGATCGCGATCTTGCCTTCCCGCGTGAAGCTGATTTCCTTGTCCCGCCCCTCGATGCGGCGCTGAAGCCAGGCTTTCTCACGGGGGTCGGTGATGTGCATATATTGCACGCCGAACGTTCCGCAGTAGGTGCGCTTGAGAATGGCGAGTATGTCGCGAAGGGTCGTGGTTTCCAGACCCAGCACATAGTCCAGAAAGATCGGCCGGTCGTGGTCGGATTCGGCGAAGCCATAGGTCGCAGGGTCCAGTTCACTAGCGTCCCCGACGGTCACCGCCAGGCCCAGGGGGTCGAGTGTGGCCTTCAGATGCCCACGCATACGGTAAGCGCGGATCATCATGATGGCGCGCAGAGAATCCAGCGTGCGCGCCCTGACTTCGTCCAGGCTGGCGGCCGGCGCGCGTTGGGCGATACGCTCGGTCAATTTGGCGTCGACCGCCGGCCACAGCCCATCAATCGCCGACAGCCAGTCAGGCCGAACCTCCGGCAGTGGATCGGGCGTCCAGGCGGGAGGCTCTCCAGCGTGACGGATCGCCTCCTTGCTGTCGGCGAGGGAGGCGAAGAAGACGCGCCAGGAGGGTTCAACCGACGAAGGGTCGGCCGACCATCGCGCGTACAGATCCTCCACGAACTCGGCGTTGCCGCCATACAGAAATGACGTCTCGGCCAGTATTCCGCTTAGCCGTCCAGCATCGTCCGCCATGGGTCTCTTACCTCGCGCCCCGCCGGAAGCGGTGACGCCATACGACAGAGTGTCGCGCTAAGGGTTTGTTTTCGGTGAACCTCATCGCTTGTTTTGGGAACCAAAATACGGCGCCAAGCAGATTAAGATCCAAATTTGGCCTGTATTCAACCGGTGACAGGCGTGGGCGCCGCGTAAAACACCGCCCGTCGCCCAACACACTCAGGTGTCGCTCGAACCGCCGTCATCCCACCCACCCTGGTCGCCACCACCGAAGTCGCCGCCACCGCGGTCACCGTTATCGTCATAGTAGTTGTTGATAACCTCGGTCGGCCCGCCGCCGAAGCCGCCACCTCCAAAGCCGCCGCCCAAAGCCCCTCGCCCGCCGCCGAAAAGGCTTGAAAGACCTTCGAATAGGAATGCGCCGCCGGCCACGCCCGCCGCCGTGGTGCCGGCGTTCCGTAAGAAACTGCCCAGGCCGCCACCACCCGAAAACGGGCCCGACCCGATATAGCCGCGTCCCTGAACAGGCGCGGGCTGGGGTTGAAATTGCGGCTGCGGCGAAGCCGCTTGAGCCCAAGGGCTAGGCCCGCCGAGAAAAGAGCCGCTCGCCGCCGTTGCGGGAACACCACGTAGTTGGTCCTGCAGCGAGGCGATCTGATCCTGAGCCGCGTGTAGCGCCTGATCGGACATGATCGCGTGCTGGACCAACACATAAGGCGCGTCTGGAGAAGCCCGCAACGCGTCCAGGATCATGGATTCGGCATCGGCATCCTTGACCACACCCCTGGTCTGGATCAGGTCCTGCAGGAAACGCTGCAATAGCGCGCGTTCGTCGGGGGTCATGCTTTGTTCCTTACACATCCTCGCTAGAGGCATGTGGGGAGTGCGGGGGTCGCCGTCTAGAGGACGCCGGGATCAGCCGCCGCGCAGCACCTCCAGCAAGGTTTCGCCAAGCGCCGCCGGTGAGGGCGAAACCCTGATGCCAGCGGATTCCATGGCCTTAATCTTGTCGTCAGCGCCGCCTCGGCCACCCGAAATGATCGCTCCGGCATGGCCCATGCGCCGACCAGGAGGCGCGGTACGGCCGGCAATAAAGCCGACCATGGGCTTCTTGATCGGATGGGCCTTGATGAACTCGGCGGCATCTTCTTCGGCCGATCCTCCGATCTCGCCGATCATGATGATCGATTCCGTGGCCCCGTCATTCAGGAACATGTCTAGCACATCAATAAACTCGGTGCCTTTCACCGGGTCGCCGCCGATGCCTACGGCCGTCGTCTGGCCCAAGCCCACCTGGCTGGTCTGGAAAACCGCTTCATAGGTCAAGGTGCCAGACCGCGAGACCACGCCGACCGAACCATTACGGAAGATGTTGCCCGGCATGATACCGATCTTGCACTGGTCTGGGGTCAGCACACCGGGGCAATTCGGGCCGATCAGGCGCGACTTCGAACCTTGCAGCGCGCGCTTCACGGCGATCATGTCAGCTACCGGAATACCTTCGGTGATGCAGACGATCAGGCCGATTTCAGCGTCGATGGCCTCCAGGATGGCGTCCGCGGCAAAGGGCGGCGGCACATAGATCACGCTGGCGTCCGGCGCGGTGGCCCTGACCGCCTCGTCGACCGCGTCGAAGATCGGCAGGCCCAGATGCGTCGAACCGCCCTTGCCGGGCGAGGTGCCCCCGACCATGACCGTGCCGTAGGCGATAGCCTGTTCGGTGTGGAACGTGCCTTGCGCCCCGGTCACGCCTTGGCAGATGACCCGGGTGCTCTTGCCGATGAGAATGGACATGCGTCTCGCTTTTGACTCTTGGAAGGACTGGAAGCCCGAGGCTCGCTGGCCTTGGGGCTACTTCTTGATGACCAGCAGATCAACCAGCGTGCCGTTCGCGTCGCCAGAAACCGTCAGGATTTCCAGACCCGCGCCGCTGGCGGCGGCGTCATATTCGTTCGCTGCGAGCGCATGGTGCGCGCCGTCCTTGTCGGTAAATCGATAGACCGCCTTCTTGTTGTCGGCGCTGTTGGCGGGAGCAAACGCCAGCCACGCCGTGGCCGCCTCGCGCAAGGCGCCGAAGTCGCTCTTGGCGACATGCACAGTACAGGCGCTGACCTTCACGCCCTTGGCGGTGGCGCCCCGCCAGGCCGACAGGACCAAGGAAACACCCCCAACGTTGGACCCGCGGGTCAGACGCTCGCCGATCGTCACGCCGGGCATAGCCGAATCCGTGGTCGCCTCGGCGGCCCCCCAGGCGTGGGCGTCGGCCGCCGCGCGGACGGCCGCGAAATCGCCGGCAGGTTCACCGCAGACCATCGTAAAAGCCGCAAAGGCCGGATTCGGAGTTGCCGCAAGCCCGGAAGCAGGCGCGACGCCAAGTACGAGGACGGTCATGGCCGCGGCGATCGGGGCGGTCTTCGGGAGATTCACGCACGCTTCCTTGTTGTTGTGTTCTGGCGAGGCGAACCCTTAGGCCATGCGTCCCGCCGCGCAAAGCTTCGAAATCCCAGTGTCCGAGGGAACCTCAGGCCGCCGCGCGGACCGCCGCGACGATCTTCGCGGCGCCGTCGGCCAGATCATTGGCGGCGATCACGTTCAGGCCGCTGTCATTGAGTATTTTCTTGCCTAGGTCGACGTTGGTGCCTTCCAGCCGCACCACCAGCGGCACGGTCAGGCCGATTTCCTTCACCGCCGCGATTACGCCCTCGGCGATGATGTCACAGCGCATGATGCCGCCGAAGATATTGACCAATATGCCTTTTACGTTCGGGTCGGTGGTGATGATCTTGAACGCTGCCGTCACCTTTTCCTTGGAGGCGCCACCGCCTACGTCGAGGAAGTTGGCGGGCTCAGCGCCATAGAGCTTGATGATGTCCATAGTCGCCATGGCTAGGCCGGCGCCGTTGACCATGCAGCCGATCTCGCCATCGAGGGCGATATAGGAAAGGTCGTATTTCGACGCTTCGATCTCTTTGGCGTCTTCCTCGGTCTCATCGCGCAGGGCCGCGATGTCCTTATGGCGATAGAGGGCGCTGTCGTCGAACGACACCTTGGCGTCGAGCACCACCAGCTTGCCTTCGCCGGTAACGATCAGCGGGTTGACCTCCAGCATGCTCATGTCGTCCTGAACGAAGGCTTTGTAGAGCGCCGGTAGCAGCACGCGGGCCTGCTTGGCCTGGTCGCCGGTCAGTTTGAGGGCCTTGGCGAGGGCCTGGGCATGGTGCGGCCACACTCCGGTCGCCGGATCGATCGAAAAGGTGATGATCTTTTCGGGCGTCGAATGGGCCACTTCCTCGATGTCCATGCCACCCTCGGTGGAAGCGACCACCGAAACCCGGCTGGTTTCCCGGTCCACCAGCAGCGACAGGTAAAGCTCTCGCTCGATCGCCGCGCCTTCCTCGATGTAGATTCGGCTGACGACACGGCCTTTGGGTCCGGTCTGATGGGTGACGAGGGTCATGCCCAGCATCCGCTCGGCCTCGGCGCGCACCCCCTCGAGGGATTTCACCACCTTCACTCCGCCACCCTTGCCCCGGCCGCCGGCGTGAATCTGCGCCTTGACCACCCACACAGGACCACCCAGCTTTTCCGCTGCCGCGACGGCTTCATCGACCGTAAAGGCGGCAAAGCCCTTTGGCACCGGAACCCCGAATGTCGCGAGAACGGCCTTGGCCTGGTGTTCGTGAATGTTCATGGCGAGGTCCGGGTCCGATTGGGAGGAAGGCGCGCTGGTTATAGGTACCCCCTCCCAGGCGCGCAACGGCCAGCCTCAGGGCTTCGACGCCTTGCCCATCACCGCCGTGGCGCGGCGTTCAAGTTTGCCCCAGCCGACGCGATAGCCACGGATGGCGGTGATCACCGACTTCACCACAACGTAGTACATCAGCTGTCGGTAGCCGAACCTCTGGATCGGCAGCCAGATCAGGTCCGTCCAGGGCGCCTTGCGTTCAAGGGCCATCCCGAGGGCGCCAGCCGACAGGTCCAGGAAGATGAAAGCCGCCCAATAGAACACCGAGCGTACGAAATTATCGGGCGACCACTCCACCGGGTGAAACGCGCGACCGTAAACCGACCAGATCAGCGACGAGACGATGGCCAGATCCACCAACGGCGCCGCCACCGTCAGAAAGATCTGAAACAGCCAGATCTGCGGCAGGGCCACGAATCCCAGCACCGGCCTTTGCCGATTGAACAGCGCCGAACGGTGCTTCCACAGGCATTGCAGGGTGCCGAACGACCAGCGGAATCGCTGATTTAGCAGGCCCTTCACCGTATCTGGCGCCTCGGTGTAGGCCCGGGCCGAGGAATCGAACTCTACCCGCCAGCCCGCCCGTTGGACCGCCAGGGTCAGGTCCTGATCCTCCGCCAGCGTATCGGCTGGATAACCACCAAGATCTTCCAGCACCGAACGCCGCCAGGCCCCCACGGCGCCCGGCACCACCGTCACCGCCCCCAGGGCCGCCAAGGCGCGCCGCTCGAGGTTCTGGGCGGTGACATATTCCAGAGCCTGCCAGCGAGTGATCAGATTTAGCCGGTTACCCACCATGGCGTTGCCGGCCACTGCCCCCACTTCTGGGTCGACGAACCAGCGCGCCAGGCGAGGCAGGGTGTCGGATGGAAAAAGGGTGTCGGCGTCCAGGGCCACCACGATATCGCCGCTGATCTCCAGCAGGCCGCGATTCAGCGCCCGCGCCTTGCCGCCGTTTTCGATGGTGAGCAGCTTGACCCGCGGCTCGTCGCCGAACGCCTCGCGCACCACCGTCGAGGTGCCATCCTTGGAGCCGTCGTCGAGCACCAGCACTTCCAGGCGTCGCCAGTCCGAGCCCAAAATCCGGCGCACGGATTCGACAATGACTTTCTCTTCATTGAAACAAGGGATCAGCACACTGATCAGTGGACCGGTCTGCGGGTCAAGCATCGGCGGTTCACGGCCACTTTCCCGCACCCTGTGCCACAGCGCAAAAACCGCCATGAACACCAACCGCGCCAAGCCCAGCACGATCGCCACCAGGAACAGACTTTCCATGGCTACGTTCACATAACGGAAAAAACCGAAGCCCAGGTTGTCGAGCGCCAGGTCCAGCGAGCTACGAGAGGTTTTGGGCAGAGCGTCGGCTCGGCTCATGCCGGCCAACTGCTCAATGGAAACCAAGCGATAGCCGGCGGCCCTAAGTGCGTCGATCAGAACGGGTAGGGCCTCGACGGTGTGGGCGCGGTCGCCGCCAGCGTCATGCAGTAGCACCACCTGGCCCGCGCCCTCTCCCGTCACCTTCAACCGCTCGAGCGTGCGCTGAACGATCAGCTTGGGGTCGGGTTTCTGCCAATCGTCCGGATCGATCCGCAGGCCGGCGATCAGATAGCCAAAACTCTGCGCCACCTTCAACGGCTCCACCTCCCCCGGTGTCGACGGTTCGGCGTCGCCGAAATAGGGTGGTCGGAAGAAGCGCATGGAGCGGCCGGTCAGCACCTCGAACAGCCGCTGGGTGGTGTTGATTTCCAGATTGGTCTGGGCAAGGGGCGTCACGGCGATATTGGGGTGGGTCCAGGTGTGGTTGCCCACAAGATGGCCCTCGGCCACTTCGCGCTGCACGATGTCCGGCCGGGCCTGCATGTTTTGGCCGATCACGAAGAAGGTGGCGGGAGCCTGTTTAGCCTTCAATACATCGAGTATCTTTGGGGTCCATCGGCCATCCGGTCCATCATCGAAGGTCAGGGCCACCCAGCCGGGGTGGGCGCCATAGCGATCGATCACATACTGGGTTGGCATGGTCAGGTAGGTTTCGCCAGAGATCAGGCCGGTCTGCGGGTCGATCTCAACCGAGCGCTTACCCCCCAGCGGGGATGAATCGACGTGCAGGATTTCACCCGTGCCATCGAAGGTCACACCCAGACTGGGCTCTATGTCTTCAAGCCCCACCGGCTTGGCCGTCCCATAGGGCTGTTTGAAATACCGCCAGGCCGAGGGGTCCTCGCCGCCCATTCGCCAGAGGGCGTAGCCTTGCGGGCGATAGAGATCCGAGATTTTGATCTGATTGAAAACGGTGGCGACGTCCAGGAACCATACCACGTGTTTGCGGTCGTCATCGTCCTTGTACTGGAAGACAGGATTGAGCGCGTCGTCGTCGAGGCTGACATCGGCGTTGGCTTCGTGAGCCAGTTGGGTGGCGTCGTAGAAGGTTAC
>JAYTXV010000418.1:0-16008 GCA_043742805.1 Caulobacteraceae bacterium
CTGACGCGGGAGGCGTTGAGCGTCGATCACGTCGCCCTCAGCGCAGAAGCGTTAGACACTTTTGTCCAGCGCCTCCCGCGCGAGCGTGGGGTGGCGCGCAGGGAGATAGAGCGCTTGATCCTGTTCCTCGGTCCCGGATCGAACGTCTTGGCCTCCCTGGCCGACCTCGGCGGGTTTTTCGGAGTTGAACCTGAAACATCACTCAGCGAAGCGGCTTTTGACGCATTCGGCGCCAGGCCGGCAGCGGCGCACGCGGGTCTACGTCGGGCGGCGCTAGAAGGTGAGAGCGGTGTTGGCGCCGTTCGCGCGCTTGGCCTGCACCTTGGGCGGCTGCGAAAAGTTGCCGTTCTTCAGCGGGGCGGCGCCGGCGCCCAGGCGGCGGCAAGGGCCTCAGGGGTCTTCTGGAAACAGGAGCGAGAGTTTCTGCGTCAGGCTCAAGTCTGGACCCTGAGTGAACTGGACCGGGCTCAAGTTAACGTTCTCGCCGCGGACCGCGCCTGCAAACAGGGTGGAAGTCCTGACACTCTCCTCGCTGAACGGTTGGCTATCGCAATCGCGGGCCAAGCCCGCCGTTTAGGTCTATAAGCTCGCTAAATTTGACTGGCGTGGCGCGACAGGCGTCGGCACAGATCATCAAGTTGTTCTAGCGTTTCGTATATGAGACGCAGTTCACCAGAACCTCCCTGGTCACGAATCTCGACCTTCAACCCCAATACGTCCTCCAGGTCCGCCTCCAGGGCTCGGGTGTCGGTATTGTCCTCGCGATGTGGGTCGCGACCGCGCGATGGTCGGGCCGGTGTCTTGACGGCACGCGCCAACACTTCTGTCTGCCTGACGTTCAGTCCCCGTTTGATCACCTGTTCCGCCAGGCCTATGGCGTCATCGAGATCCAACAAGGCCCGAGCATGTCCGGCGGTCAGGCGGCCAGATTCCAGATGTTCCTGGATTGCCTGGGGCAATCTCATAAGCCGCAACGTGTTCGCGACATGACTACGGCTCTTTCCCACAACCTTGGCGATCGCGTCTGGGCTGCGCTCAAACTTCCGCGCCATCGCCTCATAGCCTCGGGCTTCTTCAAGCGCGTTGAGATCAGCGCGCTGGATGTTCTCGATCAGCGCCACCTCCATGACTTCCTGATCCGCCAAATCGCGAACCAGAGCCGGGATGACGCGCAGTCCCGCGCGCTGGGCGGCGCGCCAACGCCGCTCACCGGCGACAATCTGATATTCGTTACCCGCACCCGGAAGCGGCCGGACGAGAATAGGTTGCAGCACTCCTCTTTCGCGAATCGACGCTGCTAGTTCTTCGAGTTCATCGTCAGCGAAAGCGCGCCGGGGTTGTTCCGGGTTGGGTTGTATAAAAGCGATCTCCATATCCAGGACACCCGCCGCGCGGCGACCTTCCGCCGTTGAAGCCGTTTTCACCTCATCCAACAGAGCCGATAGCCCTCGCCCAAGACCGCGCCGCCCTTCAGTCATGCAGTGACTCCAAATTCAAAGGCCTCATGCCGGAATCGACACCCGTTTACGCTCGCGATCTATGACTTCCCTAGCCAGCTTCAAGTAGGCTTGGCTCCCGCTGCAATACAGGTCGTAGATGATCGCTGGTTTACCGAAAGATGGAGCTTCTGAAACTCGTACATTGCGCGGAATGACGGTCTCATACACCCTGTCTCCTAGGTGATCCCTGACATCCTTAGCCACAAGCGCCGAGGAACTATTTCGTTTGTCATACATAGTCAGCACCACCCCCTGGATCTCAAGCGAAGGATTGAGCGCGCCTCGCACCTGTTCCACGGTTCGCAAAAGCTGGGTCAAGCCTTCCAGAGCAAAGAATTCACACTGCAAGGGCACAAGCACCGCATCTGCGGCGGTCATGGCGTTGACCGTGAGCAAATTTAGTGAAGGCGGGCAGTCGATGAGTATATAGTCAAAGTCCGCCTCTTCCCTGAGCGGTTCAAGGGCGTCTCTCAACCGGAACCCACGGCGTGGTGTTTGACCCAATTCCAATTCCACTCCCGAAAGATCGGCCTCCGCCGCCGCCAGAAACAGACCTGGAATATCCGTCTTGATAATGACCGCCCTCATGGCGGCGCCATCGACCAATACATCATAAAGTGTCTTGGAGCGCATGTGAGGCAATACTCCCAAGCCGGTGGATGCGTTGCCTTGGGGATCGCTGTCGATCAACAAAACCCTCGCCCCGATGGCCGCTAAAGCTGTTCCGAGGTTGATCGCCGTCGTCGTCTTGCCGACCCCACCCTTCTGATTTGCCACGGCGAAGACCCGAAGCCGTCGGGAAACCTCAGGCATGCCGTAATTCCTCAATGAACAACAACCGCCCCCGGGGATCGCTTAGGCTGCCTGTCGTCTCGGAAACGAACCCCCACGACTTTCTGGCTTGCAAAATCTCGCTATCTACGTCGGCGCCCTTCAGGAACAAGCCACGCCCACCCCGGGCGAAGTAGGGCTCCGCATAGCCTAGAAGGCGCTCTAAAGGCGCGCAGGCGCGGGCGGTAACCATCTCAACGTTCAGCTTCAACGCCTCGGCGCGCCCATGGTGCACAACAGCAGGCAACCCCAGCACCTGCACGACCTCACTCAAGAAACGGCACCGCTTCGTCATGCTCTCGACCAAATGCACAGTCGAGCCGGGGCGGCCTTTAAGCAGTATGGCTAAAATCAAACCAGGCAATCCCGCCCCACTCCCCAAGTCAGCCCAAACCGTGGAAGCCGGTGAAAACCACAACAACTGGGCGCTGTCGACAAAGTGTCGAACCCAAAACTCTTTCAGTGTCGATTCGCCAACCAGGTTCATATGTTGATTGGCGCGCACAAGCAGGCACCGGAATGCCTCCACATTTCGCCGCTTCTCCTCAGTAAGGCCCACGACCTCCCAAAAAGTTGACGGGAGCTCCAGCGCGTCAAGCCACACGACGGCGCACATGAGAGAGTAAGGCTACGATAGCACCCGGCGTAACTCCTTCAATGCGAGCGGCTTGGCCGACTGTCGTTGGGTTGACGGCCGCCAGCTTTTCTCGCGCCTCATTGGACAGGGCCAAAAGAGCTGAATAGTCGAGGTCACTTGGCAAAATCAGGTTTTCGTCCCTGCGAAATAAGGCCACATCCGCGTCTTGCCGATCCATGTAGCCGTGATACGCGGCATCGATTTCGATTTGCTCTCGGGCGAATTCCGGCCAAGCCTTGAGCTCCGGCCAAACTGCGGCCAAGGCCTCGAAGCCTATTTCGGGATGGGAGAGCAATTGCCTCAGCGAACGCGGCTGCCCATCCTGGGTAATTCTGAACCCCGCTTGGACAGCTTGGCCCGCCGTAAGCGATAGAGATCTCGCTCTCGCCGAAACGTCGGCGAGAGTGGCGGCCTTCGACAGATAAGCCTCCGCACGCACCGGGCCCACACACCCCAGATTGATGCCCTTTTCGGTGAGCCTTTGGTCGGCGTTATCGGCGCGAAGCCGCAGTCGATATTCGGCCCGGCTGGTGAACATTCGATAGGGCTCAGTCACCCCACGCGTGACCAGATCGTCGATCATCACCCCGATGTAAGCGTCATCACGCCCAAAAACTACGTGGTCGCGTCCGCCGGCGGCGCGCGCGGCGTTCAGACCGGCCACAAGGCCCTGGGCGCCAGCTTCCTCGTACCCAGTCGTGCCGTTGATCTGACCCGCCAAGTAAAGACCCGGAAGACGTTTCAGCTCCAGCGCCGCAGTAAGTTCGCGGGGGTCTACGTAGTCATATTCTATAGCGTATCCGTATCGAAGCACCTTAACCCAGCCAAGCCCGGGAATGGTTTTTAAAAACAGGTCCTGCGTCAGAGCGCTGACTGATGTCGAGATCCCGTTGGGATAGACGGTGTGATCATCGAGGCCTTCCGGCTCAAGGAAAATCTGATGACTATCTCGGTCCGCAAAGCGCACCACCTTATCTTCGATCGATGGGCAATATCGTGGACCTTTACCCGAGATTCGACCACCGTAGGCGGCCGACTCACCTATGTGGTCCGCGATGATCGCGTGGGTCGCGGCGTTGGTGGCGGTCAGACCACATTGAACTTGCCGCGTGACGATCGGCCCGCTCAGAAACGAAAATGGAACTGGCTTCAGGTCGCCTGACTGCATCGAGAGGCTGGCCCAATCGATGGTGCGACCATCTAGCCGAGGCGGCGTCCCTGTTTTCAACCGGCCCAACGCTAGGCCCTGAGCGTAGAGCCGCTTGGAGAGCCCGATGGATGCGGCGTCCCCAGCACGCCCGGCCTCTATCCGCTCATCTCCTCGATGGATAACACCTCTGAGAAACGTGCCTGTGGTCAGCACCACCGACCGAGAGCGATAACGCGTCCCGGTGGCGCCGATGACACCAACAACTCGATCACCCTCCACGATGAGATCCTCCACCGACTCCGCACAAAGGGTGAGGTTGTTCTGAGCGTCCAGTGCGCCACGCATGCCTTTGCGGTAGAGAGCCCTGTCGATTTGCGCACGAGGACCGCGCACCGCTGGGCCACGCGATGCGTTTAGCATCCTGAACTGTATTCCAGAACCGTCGGCGACACGCCCCATAAGTCCGTCCAAAGCGTCGATCTCTCTGACCAAGTGGCCCTTCCCCACGCCACCTATCGCCGGATTGCAAGACATCTCACCGATGGTTTCCAGTTTATGGGTAAGCAACAGTGTCGCCGCGCCACAACGCGCCGCAGCCGAGGCGGCTTCGCATCCCGCGTGCCCACCGCCGATCACAACCACATCCCAAATCACTGAGCCGGGCCATATCATTGTGTCAGGCGAACTTTCCATTCCATCAGCTTAGCGAGCGCCAGGACGCCCGTCGAGACGACCGGGCAACAAGCGCCTATCTGTTTCACGTGAAACAGCTATTTCCCGATGCAAAACGTCGCGAACACACGATCCAGAACATCGTCGACACCTATTGCACCAGTTACCTGGGCCAGGGCCCTGATGGCGAGCCTGACGTCCTCGGCCGCCAGTTCAGGTTGGGTGAGCGACTTCAACGCTCTCTCTAAATGTTCTTGGGCCTGGGTCAGCTGAATTGCATGCCGAAGCCTGGTTGTGGCCGGGAAATCCGATCCGCCCAAGTCGCCGATTATTCGCGCGGATAACCAGGCACGCAAGGCGTCCGATCCTCCCGGCAGATGGTTCGTATAAATCTTCTCCAGTCCAAACCGGGCCGCCGCTCCAGTCGCGACGCGCTCCGCGTCACCTTCGGGACGATCGGACTTATGCAGCACAAGCAAGTCACCCACCCGAACCAGGCCGAGCCCCGACCGCCATTCGTCGCCTAGACTGGCGCGATCAACAACCCAGACGCGCAAATCAGCCGATTCTGCCCAGGCTTTGGCGCGCCGCATCCCCTCGGCCTCAATAACATCCCCAGGATCGCCCACTCCAGCCATGTCACAGAGCAAAACTTTGTAACCCTCAAGGTCGAGCCGAGCTTCCAGCGTGTCTCGCGTCGTCCCCGCTACAGCTGTGACAATCGCCGCATCTCGATCCAACAAACCATTGAAAAGTGTGCTTTTTCCGGCATTAGGCGCGCCGACGAGACCAACGCGGTAGCCCTCCCGAACCTGGAGGCCCCGGACACCGTCCTTAAGACCCGTTTTCAAGTCCCGGACCAACGTTTCCAGTGGAGCAGCGGACCGGTTCGTTACATCGGAAGGCAGTTCCTCGTCCGGGAAATCCAGGGCGACCTCCAAGTCCGCCAAAACCGCGATCAATTGCCCGCGCCATGCTTGGTGGCGCCCGCCCAATGCACCATTCAATTGACTGATAGCCTGTCGGGACTGAGCGCGGCTCTCTGCATCGACCAGATCGCCGATCGCTTCAGCTTGTCCGAGGTCAAGCTTGCCATTCTGGACGGCCCTCCTGGTGAATTCACCAGGTTCGGCAAGCCGGAGGCCCCGCGCCCTCAGGGCATCACTGACGTTATCGACGACACCCACGCCGCCGTGAACATGCAATTCAGCGCAGTCCTCGCCTGTGTAGCTAGCGGGGCCCGGGAACCATATCGCTAGACCCCGGTCTAGCGCTTCACCGTCGGCGTCAACAAAGGTGCGCAGAGAGGCTTGTCTCGGCTTCAAACCGCCAGCGCCGAGGCGTCTGAGGGCTTTCCGGACACCGGGGCCGGATAGCCGCAGGACTGCCACCGCCGCGCGTCCTGGCGCGGTGGCAAGGGCGAATATAGTGTCCGTCATCCGCCCGGTTTAAGCGTCTGCGCTCCGGTTGCCGCAGCCGTCATGAGCTTGCGAAACTGCTCTGTCGCCTGACCGCCAAAGGACATCCAGTTTCGCATAAGCTCATCCGGCGAAACGAGCGCCATGTTGCTCTCGACTCGCTTTTTCATTTCCAGGATCATGTGATCATTTAGGCTGGTCACGTCAGGAAGTCCTAAGAAAGCGCGAGCTTCCATCGGAGTGCAGTCAACCTCTAGACGAACCTTCACAATAAACTCCTTTATTCGATTCTGGGTATCGCCTCTGTCCTATGTATTCATAGATTGGAAGAAGTCAGCATTGTTTTTGGCGTTTCGTAGTTTATCCAACAAGAATTCGATCGCGTCCTGCGGCCCCATCGGATTTAGGATACGACGCAGAACAAAAGTCTTCTGAAGCTGGTCCTTAGGTGTAATTAATTCTTCTTTTCGTGTTCCGGATTTCAAGACATCGATCGCGGGATATATCCTCTTATCGGCGACCTTCCGATCAAGAATGATTTCAGAATTGCCTGTCCCTTTGAATTCTTCGAAAATCACTTCATCCATACGACTACCCGTATCGATCAGGGCCGTCGCGATGATCGTCAATGAACCCCCCTCCTCGATATTGCGGGCGGCGCCGAAAAAACGCTTGGGTTTTTGCAGGGCGTTCGCGTCGACACCACCGGTGAGCACCTTGCCCGAGGATGGCACAGTGGTGTTGTAGGCACGCCCGAGCCGAGTCACGGAATCCAGCAGAATGACTACATCGCGCTTGTGTTCCACTAGGCGTTTAGCCTTTTCGATAACCATTTCGGCGACCTGCACGTGCCGAATGGCCGGTTCATCAAATGTCGATGAAATCACCTCGCCACGGACCGTGCGTTGCATGTCAGTCACTTCCTCTGGCCGCTCGTCGATCAACAGAACGATAAGGTAGGAAGCCGGGTGATTGGCCGCTATCGATTTGGCTATGTTTTGCAACATCACGGTCTTACCGACCCGTGGTGGCGCGACAATCAGGCACCGCTGCCCCTTACCCAAAGGAGCAACGATATCGATCACGCGACCCGACCGATCCTTCAATGTCGGGTCATCGATTTCCATGATCATTCGCTCTTCGGGGTAAAGCGGCGTCAAATTATCAAAGTGCACTTTGTGCCTGACATTATCAGGGTTTTCGAAATTCACTTGGTCGACCTTGACCAGCGCGAAGTATCTCTCGCCCTCCCTCGGTGCTCTAATGCCTCCGTCTACCGTATCACCCGTCCTGAGACCGAAGCGCCGGATCTGTGAGGGGCTCACATAGATGTCGTCGGGTCCTGGGAGATAATTGGCCTCAGGGCTCCGAAGAAACCCAAAACCATCCTGGACCACCTCTAGGGTCCCGGAACCGAATATTTCCAACCCCTCTTCGGCAGATGCCTTCAATATCGCGAACATCATGTCTTGCTTACGCATTGCGTTAGCATTCTCAATGTCAAATTGTTCGGCAAAGGCCAGAAGTTCAGCCGGCGATTTCTCTTTTAATTCTTGTAGAGACATCCGTGTGAGGCCAAGCGCGGCGATAGCCCGTAGACCACCGCTCTCTCCCGCCTGAAGCGCTTCTGAGAACGACGCGTCATCAGCGCTCTCGGGCGATTCTAAATCTAAAACATCAGACATGGTGGATTAACTCTTTAGGTTGGTCGCCATCCCGAATGTGGGCTTGATGGCGGTTCCGACTACGCCTGCCAAGGGATGGACGGCGGAACGACGGTCGTTGGAGGGAAGGCACACTCAAACCCAGATCGGGTCGGGTGCTCTCGTTGACAGGATGATAGAACCAATAAGGTAGGTTCGAAATCCGGATACACTCGAAACACACAGCCGGCGGGCCGTCAAGGGAATCACGTCTGAACCGATCAATCACCGAACTTGGTGGTCACAGACAAGACGATGATTATTGCGGCTATAAACGGCAATTCGTTGGTCATCCGCCAGAACCGTTCGCTGTGCGGTCGTTCGCCTGACGCCAGCCTCCGCCGAGCGTTAGCGAGATACACATGCCAAGACACCAGGCTGATCACGCCAGCTAATTTGACAATCATCCAGGGCTTCGAAAGCGTCGATACGCCATCAAAATAGACCAGTGTCGCACCCAAAACTATCACCGCGACCATCGCTGGGTTCATGATGATTTTCAGCAGCTTCTCTTCCATGACCTTAAATGCTTCATCAAGTTCGCCGCCTGGCGCAGACCGCGTGTGATAAGCGAACAACCGAGGCAAATAAAGCAGGCCTGCCATCCAGGCTATTACGGCCAGAATGTGTATACCTTTGATTATATTGAAAATCATCCCATTTCCCCAGGTCCGGGCGAGCGCCCGCACCGACCCAGATTGACGGGGCAAGCACGCATGTGGGGACAGAAACCTAACTTTCCAAGAGAATCTGCAACAGCCTCGGCCAACCCATCGATGAAGCTTGGCTCAATGCCAACAACCGGCGCTCGGAGGTAGACTTCAATGCCTAGCTCATGCGCCATCTCCGCATATTCCCGATCGAGCTCGACCAGGGTTTCTATGTGCTCTGAAACAAAAGCGATCGGATCGATAAGAACCCCCACCCCATCTCGGGCGGCTGTGATGATGGATTCAGGGGTTGAGGGTCCGATCCATTTCAGAGGCCCAACTCGGCTCTGATAGCAGATCTGCCAGTCCCACTGCGGGCCAAGGCGCTCGGCCACGGCCGCGCAGGTTGCTTCGATCTGCCACTGATACGGATCACCGCTGGTAGCGATCCGTTCAGGCAAACCGTGAGCGGAAAATAGCAATCGTACTCGCGGCTTGCCGGCTGTCTCCCAGGTCCGCAGAATCCTTTCCACGTGAGCCTCAATCAAACCGGCGTTCTCATACCAACAGCAGATTCCATGTATCTGCCCAGATCCCTTGTAAGACCGCCGCCACGCCTCGAATGAAGACCCTGTCGTTGTGGTCGAGTATTGAGGATATAGGGGCGTTAGAATGATCTGATCAGGTTTGAATGCTGCGACTTCGGTTGCGATTTCCCGTGTGAATGGGTGCCAATAACGCATAGCGATCACAACTTTTATCTCGGCGGCCGGTAAGCGTTCCTTGAGCGCCACTGAAAGGGCCTGAGCCTGGGCCTCCGTCTGGGGTAAAATAGGTGATCCACCGCCCATAAGCGCATAGTTGGCTATGGCGGATTTCTGTCGGAGTCGGGCAATCAGGATCGCGAGTGGGCGGCGGATAAACCAAGGCGCGCCGATAATCGCCGGATCCGAAAATAGGTTTTCCAAAAAAGGGCGGACAGCCCGAGGCGAGTCTGGTCCACCGAGATTAAGGAGCACCACGACGACGCGCATTCGTGGAGGAATCACGGCGTGACTGAGCTCAAAAATTCCCGAAAACACGTGTCATGTCGCGTAAGCGGCCAAATCACGCGCCTCCATGGAGCCGTAGGCCAGATAGGAGCATCTGCTTTACGCGGTAAACGAAAACACTTGTGCATGAGGCCTTTAGATAGGTTCTCGCGCCGAGCCTCAAGAGCTCTGTTCCGCCTTCTTTCTATCAATCTTTTTAAGAGATAAAATCTGTAAGAGATCGGAAGTAGGCCTTCGTAAACGGTGGACATCTCCGATCCCGGGACTTCGCTGCCGACGATACATCTAAAAACCACCTATGTCATAAATCCCCGTCCGCGGTAGCATAGCCGCCTTATAACCACTAAAACATTGATTTATATAAGCTAAAACTCTTAAGAACTGTGGATAACAGCAGACTACGACGCATCCGTCCCGAGGCTGGGGACAAGGCACGATATCGAACTTCCGCGCCCCGCCGGCTGGGGATAGTAGAAGCTTCCGGGTGGCCGTTGTCCCCAGCCGTGGCTCTGGCCCACGTCGGGGGGTTTGGCGCACGCATGGTTTCCACCGCTGGGTCGTTTTGGTTAAGAGTTAGTCAACGCACTATCCACAACATCAGGCCCAGGTTTACATCCCATGACGTCGACCCAACGCCTCGCCACCTACTTTCATGTGCATCTGGTTTCAGATTCGACGGGTGAGACTTTGAACGCCATGGCAAGGGCCGCCTGTGCGCGGTTCAACAATGTCCTGGAGATCGAGCATATATATGCCCTCGTCCGCTCTCCGGCCCAACTTGATCGGGCGCTGGCGGAGATCGCCAATGCGCCAGGCATCGTGCTGCATACTATTGTCGACGAGTCGTTGCGCGGCGCGTTGGAGGCTGGGTGTCAGAAGCTCGACATGCCGTGTTTCGGAGCTTTGGATCCACTTGTATCGGCGATGTCTTGGTATCTAGGGGCGCCGCTTTCAACGCGGGTTGGCGCTCAGTATGCGCTTGATAGCGACTATTTCAATCGCATGGACGCTCTCGCCTACGCTCTTGGCCATGATGACGGTCAAGGTGGCCAGGATTTGAGCCAAGCCGATGTCGTCCTGGTTGGCGTATCAAGAACCTCGAAAACTCCGACATGCATCTATCTGGCTCATCGCGGCGTGAAGGCAGCCAATATCCCCTTGGTTCCATCCTCGGGCGTGCCGGCAAGCCTGCTGGAGTTGACGAACGTGCCGGTTGTCGGCCTGAGTTTGTCACCGGACAGGTTGATTCAAATCCGGCGAAATCGGCTGAGAAGTTTGAATGAGAGTCGCGAGAGCGCTTATGTCGATAATGACGCCGTCCGGGCGGAGGTCGTGGCGGCGCGTCGGCTGTTCGACCGGCTTGGTTGGCCCGTCATCGACGTTACGAGACGCTCTGTGGAGGAAACGGCGGCGGCGGTTATCAATATTCTTTCCGGGGGCACCGCTCAGGTTGAGGTTATTGGGTGACGCGGGTCTTTCAGGCGCCTGTCACCGCTATGCCGATATCGGGTCAGACAATAGTCGCTGGGGTGGTCGGCTTGCCGGTTCGCCATAGTCTGAGTCCCTTAATTCATAACGCATGGCTCGCCGCGACCGAAATGGACGCTGTGTATGTTGCCTTCGAGCCGAAACCGGAAACCTTCACGAGCTTCGCCAACGGTCTACGCGGCGGAATCATTCGCGGCCTGAATGTCACCGCGCCGTTCAAGGAAATGGCTCTTGTCCTCGCCGATGCCTGTTCGCCGCGCGCCATGCGCGCCGGCGCAGCCAATCTTCTGGTGTTTGAAACCGATGGTTCGGTGAACGCCGACAACACCGATGGCGAGGGCCTTCTTCATGCATTTCGTGCGACGATAGATGGCTTTGATCCGGCCGCTGGGCCAGTTCTTATCCTGGGTGCGGGCGGCGCGGCGCGAGGCGCCGCGGCTGCTCTTCTGGACGCTGGCGCCCCGCAGATCCGCATTCTGAACCGTTCACTCGGCCGCGCCGAGAACCTCGCGGGCTTGTTCGGCGGTAGTGTCCGGGCCTTTCACCCCTTAGAGGTGGATGCGGCCTTGGCTGGCGTCAGTATCGTTGTCAACGCCACGCCGCTGGGCCTCAGCGACTCCAGCCTCCAGAAGCTGCCTTTCGAGCGCCTGCACACCGAGTGCGTGGTTATGGACATGGTCTACCGCCCCCTGCGCACCTCATTCCTGGAACAGGCCAGCCAACGGGGCCTTCGTACGGTCGACGGTCTCAGGATGCTCATCGGCCAGGCGATACCCAGCTTTCAGACCTTGTTCGGACGCCCGCCCCCCGAAATCGATATCCGCACTTTGGCCCTGGCGAGCCTGGAGACCCCTCATTGATTATCGTCGGCCTGACCGGTTCCATCGGCATGGGGAAATCGACCACCGCTGAAATGTTCGCGGCACTTGGGGCGCCGGTATATGACGCTGATGCCGAGGTCCGGCGTCTATACGCCAAGGGCGGAGCCGCCGTCGCCCCGGTCGAGGCCGAGTTCCCTGGCGTTGCCCCGGACGGCGCTATCGATCGTGTTCGACTGGCCGATAGGGTGCTCGGCGACCAAGCCGCCCTGGCCAGGCTCAACGCCATCGTCTGGCCTCTCATGAGCGGCGCCCGGGAGGCGTTCTTCCAGCGCGCCCAGTTACGGGGCGCGGCCATCGTCGTTCTGGACATTCCCCTGCTTCTCGAAACTGGTGGCGAAAAAAATGTAGGTACCGTTGTCGTGGTGTCGGCGCCCCCGGATCTGCAGAGCCGCCGGGTGCTGAACCGCCCCGATATGACTCCGGCGAAGTTCGCATCCATCCTTGCCGCTCAGATGCCTGACAGCGAGAAACGCACCAGGGCCGACTTCGTGGTCGATACCAGCCTGGGTCTGGAGGCGGCTCGCGAGCAAGTTGCCGTCATCGTGCGGACATTGCTCGATCGCTCGAAGCAGGCCAGGTGAAAGCAAATGATCCGCGAAATCGTACTCGATACGGAAACGACCGGCCTCGATCCAAGGAAAGGGCATCGGGTCGTCGAAGTCGCCTGCGTGGAATTGCTCGACCTTCTGCCCACGGGCCGTCATTTTCATCGCTATGTCGATCCGGGGCGGGATATCGATCCGGACGCCGAGCGAATTCACGGTTTGTCGCGCGCTTTCCTCAGCGACAAGCCGACCTTTAAGGACATCGCCGACGCGCTGCTGGAGTTTCTGGGCGATGCCCCGATTATCGCCCACAACGCCGCTTTTGATCGCGGTTTCATAAACCACGAACTAAATATGGCTGGCCTGCCCATCGTTCCCGAGTCGCGCTGGATCGACAGCTTGGCGATGGCGCAAAAACGCTTCCCAGGGATGTTCAATTCCCTGGACGCGCTCTGCAAACGGTTCAAGATTTCCCTCGCTGACCGCGAAAAACACGGCGCGTTGATCGACGCCCAGTTGCTCGGCGGGGTTTATCTCGAGCTGCGCGGTGGTCGCGAGGCCATGCTGGATCTTGAGCAGACGCGGAAGGTGGACGCTTCACAACCTATCGCCCGGCGTGACCATGGTCGGCGACCACGTCCGCTAAAAGCGCGTTTAACCGAACTCGAGCGCGCGGACCACGCCAAATTCGTCCAGCAAGAGCTCAGATTGGACGCCGTTTGGCTATCGCGCTCCCAGTGAGCTACGCATTACCCACCTGAGTGTTCTCCGCCTGGGCTTTTCGGGCCAGGTAGATCGCCGCGAAGTCCATCGGCTCAAGCATGAGGGGCGGAAAACCACCTTCGGCTGACAGGTCCGATATCAGCCGGCGCGCAAACGGAAACAGATAGCGCGGGCACTCGATCATCAGCACCTGCTCCAGATCCTCGGCTTCAACGCCGACGATCTGGAACAGCCCGGCATAGACCAGCTCCAGTTGGAAAACAGCTTCGCCGTCGCGCCGCGCCGCAGCTGTCAGTTTCAGTTCCACCTCGAAAACGCCACCCTCGCGGCCCTGGGCGTTCAGCTCGACGCCTAGATCGATTTGCGGCGCCGCCGCGCCACCGCGAAGCGCCTCCGGCGCCCTGGGGTTTTCGAACGAGAGGTCACGGATATATTGCGCGAGGATTCTGATCGCCGGCTGCATCGCCGCGTCCTGGCCTTCGCCGAACGGCGCCGGCGGCGGGCTGAAGGTGTCGGTCATTTCAAGGCTTCCGTGTGTGATCCTATCCGGGCTGGCGCCGGAGAGCCGGCTGGCTATCATGACCTCGGCGCCCTCGCAACGCCGCCCTGCTGACGCGAGCCGTGGCTTGCTCTATGCTGGTTTCCTTCAACCGGTTGAAAGGCGCGTGCATCCCTTGCGGATTCTCGAACTCATCATTCTGGCGGCGTTGGCCGCGGTGGTTCTTTTCCAGCTTTACGCTGTCCTCGGGCGGAGGGTGGGGCGTGGATCCGAAGGCACACCTCAGCCTCGCACGCCGCTCGAACCCCAACGTCTCCCACCGGTTACGCCCGAGATGGCCGCGCCTGACGGTGGCCTTGCCGCGATGCGCGCGCGCGATCCGGGTTTCGATGTCGCCGCGTTCCTCCAGGGCGCGCGCCAAGCCTATCAGCTGATCGTCACCGCCTTCGCGACCGGTGACCGCGTCCTGCTTAAGCCGCTTCTGTCGGACGAGGTGATGAGCGGGTTCGAGAACGCCATTGGTCGCCGCGAGGCCGAGGGGCGGAGCGAAACGGTTGATTTTCTCCAGGCGCCTCGCGCGGATTTCGAAGGGATCGTTGTCACGGGCGATCTGGCCAAAGCCTCCGTCCGGTTCCTCGCCGAGTTTCGTAGCCGTTCAAAAGGCCCCGAAGGCGAGGCGGTCGATGATCGCAGAACCGCCGAAATCTGGACCTTTCAACGAAATCTTAAAAGCCGCGACCCTAATTGGACCCTGGTGCATGTCGATGCCGCGGAGGCCTAATGCGTGTCTGGGTTCTGGCCATCGTCCTGACGGTCGGCGGATTGGCGGGGTGCGTAACACGCTCGCCTGGGCTTCGCCCGGCCATCGCCCCAGGACTGGCCATTCTCATGTCTCCCATCGAGCGCCAGGGGTCCTTGACCGGCCTTCCACCGGCCCTTGAGGCCGCGCCAGCCGCGCCGCCGACCCATGGCGCCTTGGATTTTTCTGACCTGGAAGGTTGGGCGCGAGACGATCACGCCGCCGACCTCGAAGCTTTTGTATCTAGCTGCCCCCTCGCCCGCGATATTCCGACCGCCATCGTCTGCCAGAGAGCGATAGCTTTGGGCCGGCTCGATGAAGCCGGCGCCCGCAGGTTCCTGGAAACCAATTTTCGCCCGGAACGGCTCCCCGACGAGGGCCTGCTTACCGCCTACTACACGCCGATTTATGACGCCCGATCGCGCCCGGACGGAGAGTTTACCGCGCCCGTTCGCCCCAGACCCGCCGATCTTCCGCGCCGGTCCAACGATGCCGCGCTTGGCCGAGCCTATGCCGATCGCTCGCGGATCGAAGCCCGCCCGGCCAGGGACGCCCTGGCCTGGATGCGTCCCGAAGACCTGTTTTTCCTGCAGATTCAGGGATCTGGGGTTTTGGTCTTCGCCAATGGCCCCAGGCTTCGGGCAGTCTATGACGGCGCCAATGGGGCGACCTTCCTCGGGATCGCCGCGCCGATGCGCCGCCAGGGTTTATTGCTTGACCAAGATACTTCCTCGGAAAAAATACGAAGCTGGCTTTCGATTCACCGGGGTCCTGACGCAGATGCGGTCATGCGCCTTAACCCCCGGTATGTGTTTTTTCGACTGCAACCAGACGACGGCGCCGAACCCTCGGGTGCTGCTGGATTGCGCCTGCCCTCTGGCCGGGCCCTGGCCGTCGATCCGGCCAGGCATGCGATGGGTGAGGCGTTCTGGGTGGACGCCACCTCGCCGTCGCTCTCTGGCGCGTTCCCCAGCTATAGGCGCATGGCCATCGCTCTCGACAGCGGCGGCGCGATCCGGGGCAATGTGCGAGCTGATCTCTATATGGGCGTGGGTCCCGAAGCGGGGCTGGAGGCGGGGCGGGTTCGCCATGTCTTGCATCTGTTCCGGCTGATGCCCGTGATCGAGGCGGCTCCGTGAAATTGCCCGATATGGACGCGGATACCAGACTCTGGACGATCGTGACGGCGACAGTTCGCCCTCTCTCCGGGCGGCGAAAGGAGCGCCCGTCGGCGGCGCTTGCCTCTACGTCAGGATCCCTGCCGGTCGCGCGCGCCGGCGTCCCACCAAAGACCGCCCCACCGAAGACTGACCCACTGAAGATTGGCAAGCCACCGGTCCGTCAAACCCCAGCGCGAGCTCCCCGAGACCCTCAGGCCATCGAACCTGGCCGCCGCCGGCGGCTTGATCGAGGGCGCGATCAGCCCGCGGCCAGCGTCGATCTGCACGGGCTCAACCAGGA
>JAYTXV010000419.1:0-13263 GCA_043742805.1 Caulobacteraceae bacterium
AGCGGAAGGGCGCCGACCTGTTGGAAGTGATGCGCGGCATGGAGGACGCCACCAAGCCGGTGATCGCCGCCATCCACGGCACCGCTTTGGGCGGCGGCCTGGAAGTGGCCCTGACCTGCCATTATCGCGTCGCGGTTCCCTCAGCGCGTTGCGGCTTGCCCGAGGTGGCCCTCGGCCTGCTGCCGGGCGCCGGCGGCACCCAGCGCCTGCCGCGCATCGTCGGGGTGGAGAAGGCGCTGGAGATGATGACCTCCGGCGCGCATGTTCCCGCGCCCCAGTGCCTGGCCATGGGCCTGGTCGATGAATTGGCCGAGGAAGGCAAGCTGCGCGAGGGCGCCCTGGCTTTCGCCCGCCGGATCGTCGAAGAGGGCCGGCCGCTGAAGAAAGTGCGCGACCTGAACGACAAGATGGAAGCCGCTCGCGGCCACCCCGAAATCTTCGCCAATTTCCGCAAGACCAACGCCCGCAAATTCCGCGGCTTCATGGCCCCGGAATGGAACATCCGCTGCATCGAGGCGGCCGTGAACCAGCCGTTCGAGGAAGGGCTGAAGACCGAACGGACCCTGTTCATGGAGCTGATGACCGGCCCGCAGAGCGCCGCCCAGCGCTACGCCTTCTTCGCCGAGCGCCAAGCCAACAAGATCCCCGACGTGCCGGACGACACCGCCCTGATTCCGGTGAACAACGTCGGTATCATCGGCGCCGGCACCATGGGCGGCGGCATTGCCATGAACTTCGCCAACGCCGGCATTCCGGTGACGATCGTCGAGGTCAAGCAGGACGCACTGGATCGGGGCCTCTCGGTGATCCGCAAAAACTATGAGCGCACCGCCTCCCGCGGCGGCATCACGGCGGCCGACGTTGAGAAGCGCATGAGCCTGATCAGCGGCTCGCTGGACATGAACGCACTCGCTCCCGTCGACATGGTGATCGAGGCGGTATTCGAGCGGATGGACATCAAGAAGGACATTTTCATCAGGCTGGACGCCATCTGTAAACCGGGCGCGATCCTGGCTACCAACACCTCGGCTCTGAACATCGACGAGATCGCCTCGGTGACCACGCGGCCCGAGGCGGTGATCGGCCTGCACTTCTTTTCCCCGGCCAATGTGATGAAACTATTGGAGGTGGTCCGCGCCGACCATACCTCCAAGTCGGTGATCGCCACCTCGATGAAGCTGGCCAAGCAGATAGGCAAAGTGGCCGCCCTGGTCGGGGTATGCCCCGGCTTCGTCGGCAACCGCATCCTCGGCCAGCGCCAGCGCGAGGCCCAGAAGCTGATGTTCGAGGGGGCCATGCCCTGGGACATCGACCGGGTGCTCTATGACTTCGGCTTCCCCATGGGTCCGTTCGCGATGAGCGATCTGGCCGGCCTGGACATCGGCTGGGTGAAGGAAAACTCCAGGGGCGAAACCATTCGCGACGCGCTTTGCGAACTGGACCGCCGCGGTCAGAAGACCGGCGCCGGCTATTACGACTACGACGAAAACCGCGTCGCCCACCCTTCGCCTGTGACCGAGAAGATCATCCAGGACTTCGTGGCCAAGAGTGGGGTCAACGCCCGGACCATCACCGACGAGGAGATCCTGGAGCGCTGCCTTTATCCGATGGTCAATGAAGGGGCCAAAATCCTGGAGGAAGGTATGGCCATCCGTGCTTCCGACATCGATGTGATCTGGGAGAATGGCTACGGCTGGCCGGTCTATCGCGGCGGCCCGATGTTCTGGGGTGACCTGATCGGTCTGGACAAGGTTCTGGCCGGTATGAAAAAACTTCAGGCGCAGATGGGCGATCTCTACAAGCCCGCAGCCCTGCTCGAGAAGATGGTGGCGGAGGGCAAAAGCTTCACGCGGGGTTGAACCCCGTGAGGTCTTGGTCCCCAGGAGTGATTGATGTCGAGGGCGGTCCGGCTCAGGTCCGTGGTAGTCTTGGAGGGTTTGATGCGTAGGGTTCTTTCCAGCGTTCTGGCATTTGGGCTGGCTTTTTCAGGGCTTTCGACGCCCGCCTTCGCCCAGTACGGGATGGACAGAGCCAGACCAAAAAACACGCTGACGCCTGAACTACCCCACTGTGACAAGGCGCTCGGCCGGGCGGCGATCCAGGAACCGGACAACCGCTGGTGGGAGGGACTTGGTCTTTCAAATCCCGAGGCCCTGATCAAGCTGTTCGCGTCGCGGTCGGGATGCCTGCGGATCGTCGATCGCAACGGCGGCCTGGCCATGCGCAACCAGGAATCAGGCCTGAATTCGTCGGGTGACCTGCAGCGGGGCTCGAACGTCGGCCGTGGCCAGGTTACCGCCGCCGATTATTTCCTGATCCCGAACATCGCCAATTCCAACCGCAACTCGGGCGGCAACAATATCGGCGCGGTGGCGGGAAGCTTTCTTCCCGGCGGATTCGGCGCCCTGGCCGGCAGCCTTCGGGTCAAGAAGTCCGAGGCCCACACCTTGCTGACACTGGTCGACGCCCGGACCACCGAACAGCTCTATGTCGCCGAAGGCGCCGCGCAGAAATCCGACGTATCGTTCGGCGGGGGCGGGGGCGGGGGCGGTTGGGGAGGCTTCGGCGCCCTGGCCGGCGGCGGCTATTCCGACACCGACATCGGCAAGGTGATCACCGCCGCCTATTTCAACGCCTTCGTCGATCTGGTCCACTACATGCAAACCCAACTACCCGGCCAGGCGGCCGCGGAGGCGCCGATCGCCTCTCAGCGGACGACCACCGTGGTGCGGGCTCACGCGACAGCGGCGGCGGCGGCTAAGGTGGTCTATACGTTGCAGCAAGGCGCTTCGGTATTCCCGACCGGCCAGCGGAACGGCGTCTGGATGGAAGTCGATGACGAGAACGGTAATCGCGGCTGGATTTCGTCCGCCCTGGTCACGGCGCGCTAACACTTCGGAATCAATGAAAATCCCGGCTGCGAACCAGCCGGGTCGACGGCGCCGGTCGCGCGTCCAACGGCGCCGGTGACTCTACCCTCATCTCCGCCAGCCTTCCCGTCAGATCCGTAAACCGCTCGGCGACCACATGGATCACCTCGCCGGCGCGCTGCAGCCGGCCGTGAACCACCAGGAAACGCGAGCCCATCACCACGCGGCGATTGGCGGCGAAGGCGTCCTTCCAGACCACGGCGTTAGCCGATCCGGTTTCGTCCTCCAGGGTTACGAACACCACCCCTTTCGCGGTGCCGGGCCGCTGGCGGACCAAGACCAGACCCCCCACGCAAAGCCGGACGCCGTCCTTCATCGTCTTCAGCCGCGCGGCGGTGACCGCGCCCATTTCGCTCAGCAGAGAACGAAAAAAGGCCACGGGGTGGGCCTTCAACGACAGGCTGGTGGTGCGATAATCCTCAAAGACATGGGCAGGCAGCGGCATGGCCGGCAGCTGGACCCGCCCTTCCGCCGGTGGGCCCATCAGGGCGAGAAGCGGGGCGTCGATCTGAGCCTTGGCCTCCGGGGCCAAGCCCTTCACCGCCCATAGGCCGGCCCGCCGATCCATCCCTAGGGAGCGCAGAGCGTCGGCCTCGGCCAGCAGCTCCAGGCTCCGGCGCGGGGACGCGAGAGTCGCGGCGAGTTGCGGCAACGTCCGCGCCCCCGCCGTCCGCGCCATGATCAGCCGATCGGCCTCGTCTTTGCCTAGCCCGACGATCTGCCGCAGACCCAGACGGACCGCTCCCTCCTCCGACGTGCAGTCCCACGTGCTCAGCATCACATCCGCGACCCGCACCTCCACGCCATGTTCGCGGGCGTCGCGGACCAGTTGGGCGGGTTGGTAGAACCCCATGGGCTGACTGTTGAGCATGGCGGCCAGGAACACGTCCGGGTGGTGATGCTTTATCCAGGCCGACACATAGACCAGCATGGCGAAACTCACCGCGTGGCTCTCGGGAAAGCCATAGGAGCCGAAACCCTTGATCTGTTCGAAACAGCGGTGAGCGAAGGCCGGGTCGTAACCTCGGCTCACCATCCCCCCCACAAACTTGTCGGCAAAGAGTTCAACGCCGCCATGGTTTCGGAAGGTGGCCATGGATCGTCGAAGCCCGTTGGCTTCTTCGGGCGTGAACTTGGCCGCATCGATGGCCAGGCGCATGGCCTGCTCCTGGAACAGCGGCACGCCCATCGTCTTGCCGAGCACAAGTCTCAGCTCATCCTCGGGACCATGTTCGGGCGACGGTCTGGGGAAATTGACAGGCTCGATTCCATCCCGCCGACGTAGATAAGGGTGCACCATGTCACCCTGGATCGGGCCTGGGCGCACGATCGCCACCTCGATCACCAAGTCATAGAATTTCTTCGGCTTCAGGCGCGGCAACATGGACATCTGCGCCCGGCTCTCCACCTGGAAGACGCCCACGGAATCGGCGCGGGAAAGCATCCTATAGACCGCCGGATCGTCCTCGGGGATGTGGGCCATCTCGGCGATACCCAAGGCGTCCATCGCTCGCTTGATGGCGGTCAGCATGCCCAGGGCAAGCACATCCACCTTCATCAGGCCTAGGTCATCTATGTCGTCCTTGTCCCACTCGATGAAGGTTCGGTCCTTCATGGCTCCGTTGCCGATCGGCACGGTCTCGTCCAGGCGCCGCTTGGTCAGCACGAAACCGCCGACGTGCTGAGACAAGTGGCGGGGAAAGTTGAGGATTTCCCCGGCCAGGGCCGTGGCGCGGCGGATTTCGGGATTGTCGGGATTCAGGCCCGACTGGCGGATGTGGTCGTCGGCCGGACTGTCGCCCCAACTACCCCAGACGGTGCCGGCCAGGGCGGCGGTGACATCCTCGGTCAGCCCCAGCGCCTTGCCCACATCGCGGATCGCACTGCGCGGTCTGTAATGGATGACGGTGGCGCAGATCGCCGCCCGGTCCCGGCCGTAGCGTTTATAGATATATTGCATGACCAGCTCGCGCCGCTCATGCTCGAAATCCACGTCGATATCGGGGGGCTCGCCCCGCTCCCTGGAGATGAATCGGGCGAACAGCACGTCGTGATCGGGTTTGGTGGGGTCGACGGCAGTGATCCCCAAGCAGAAACACACCACCGAATTAGCCGCTGAGCCGCGGCCCTGGCAGAGGATACCCTTGGCCCGCGCCCAGGCGACGATGTCGTGGACTGTGAGGAAATAGTTCGGAAAATCAAGTTCTTCGATCAAGGCGAGTTCCGAATCCAAAAGCTTTCGCACCTTCTCGGGGATCTTCTTCGGATAGCGCCAGGCCGCGCCGCTCCAGGCCAGGGCGGTCAGGTGGCCGATGGCGGTCTTGCCCGGAGGGACCGGCTCGTCGGGATATTCGTATTTCAGCTGCGAAAGATCGAAGACGATCTTCTCGGCCACCTCCATCGTGCGGGCCACGGCCGCCGGCCATTGGGCGAACAGGCGGCCCATCTCGGCCGGGGATTTCAGGTGGCGCTCGGCGTTGGCCTCCAGGCGTAGCCCGGCCTGGTCGATCGAACACTTTTCTCGGATGCAGGTCAGGATGTCCTGCAGCGGCCGGCGTTCGGGGCCATGATAGAGCACGTCATTGACCGCGATCATCGGCGCGCCGGTTCGGGTCGCCAGGTCGTCCAGGGCCGCTAAGCGGACCAGGTCCCGGGCGCCGTAGGGCCGGGCGGCGGCCAGCCACACGCGGCCATGGAAATCGTCGGCCAATCGCTCGAGACGCGCCGGGAAGTTAACATCCGTGCAAATCGGTGGAACAACGAGAAACAGTTGCCCAGCGCCGTGGGCCTCAAGATCGGCGCGTGTCAAACAGCATCCGCCCTTTTTCGAGCGTCTCTGGCCCACCGTGAGCAGGCGGGTCAGCCGCCCCCAGGCTTCCCGGTCGGTGGGGTAGCAAAGCAGGCTGGGCGTCTCGTCGGCGAAGTCCAGCCGACAGCCGCAAAGCACCCGCATGTCCAGATCCCGCCCCTTGGACCAGGCTCGCACCACCCCGGCCAGGGTGTTGCGGTCGGTGATCCCGACCGCCCCCATGCCCAGGGCTTTGGCGGTCAACACCAGTTCGCCCGGGTGTGAAGCCCCGCGCAGGAAACTGTAGTTGGTGGTGACGTGCAGCTCGGCGTAGGTCATCCGAACAGGCCGTGCAGCCACCACCTAGGTCCCGCGCCCGCCTGGTAGAGACCGTCGCGGAACAGCCAGAAGCGCCCGCCGGCCTCATCCTCGACCCGGTAGTAGTCGCGTGCCCGGCCGGGTTCCGTGCCCTCGAACGGCCGTCGCCACCATTCCTCGGCCAGGCGTTCGGGACCCTCGGCGTGGCGGACGCGGTGGCTGACGCCGCGCCAACGGAAGGACGCGGGCGGATCGTCGGGCACAAGCGCCATGGCCTCAATGGGTTCGGGTCGTCGGAGCAAACGCAGAGGACGTGGGCGGTCCGGGTCCCAGCCGCTCCCCAGCGCCAGAAACCCCATCACCGGAGACCTCGTCACCGGAGATAGGGGCGGCTTTCGCGCCACGGCCCGCTCTGGGTCGTGGCTGGGGAAAGCCTCGGCACGCCAGACGGCGGCTTCACCCAGGCGATTGGTCAGGCGGTCGACCAGGGGCGCCACCCCTTCTTCAGGCAGGACGTCTCGGTCTTCGTCCAGACGTTCCTGACGAGCGCCCAGGGGCTGGACGCCTTCGGCCGCCAGGGTCACCACTTCGATCCCGAAGCCGGGATCCACGGTGTCCAGCTTCGGCGCGAACAGGTGGGCGATGGCCCCGGCCTCCCGGCCCGGCAGGGCGAGGCCGATGGTCAGGCTCTGAAGGACGCCGTCCAGACGGTGAAAGCAAAGCTCGAACCGGCGACCGCCCTTACCTTCGGACTCCAGGCGGGCGCAGAGACGCGCGGCGATGTCGGCCGTGACCCGGGCCATATCTTCCGGGGCGCTGATCGGCTCGGCGAAGGCCAGGCGGGTGAACCACGGATTGGGCGGTCGGCGATAGGTCAGGGCTTCCCGCGCCGCGCCCAGGGCCCGGTCGAGACATAGCACCACGCCCGGGCCGAACCGTCGGGTGATCTGATCGCGGGGCAGGGCGCCCAGAGCGCCGATGGTGGACAGGCCCAGTCGGGCGATCTGAGCGGCTTCGGCCGGCGCCAGTCGCAGCGCCGCCGCGGGGAGGGGACCCAGACGCGCCGCCTCTCCACCCGACGCCAGGATGGCCCCCGCCTCGGCGAAATGGGCCAATGCCCAGGCGGCGCCCGGCCCACCGGCGACGGCGGCCCGGGCCGGGATGCCGCCCCGGGCCAGGCGAGCAATCAGGTCGCGGACCATGGCCGCCTCGCCGCCCCACAGATGCGCGACACCGCTGATATCGAGGAACAGGCCGTCCGGGGGGTCGAGGGCCACGGCGGGAGAGAACCGCGCGCACCAGTCGGCCAGCGCCGTCAGGGCGGCGGCGTCAGTGGCCGGCTCGGCGTCGGCCACGGCCAGTTCGGGAACCAGGGCGGCGGCGTCGGTCGCCTTCTGGCCAACGAACAGCCCCAGGGCCGCCGCCGCCCCGTTTATCGCATAGAGCCGCCGCGCGCCGCGTTCGGCCTGGACCAGGGCGAAGGCCTCAGCCCGCCCGGCGCCAGGGCGGAACGTCCCCGTCCGCGAGGTTTCGGGATTGCGCCGCTTCCAGTTGGCGATCGCCCAGCTGGGTAACCACACGCAGAGGATACGCTCCATCGCTCATCTCCCCAATATTCATCTCAAGAATCCAGCTTCCGGGCCGCCCGCCCCGGCACCGCTTCAGATCGACGCGCCAGCGCGCGGCCCCGAGCCCTGGCGTTCCGGAGGCCGGCTCGCTCGGGGCCGAGGCGACCGTCCAGCGCGTGGCCGCGGCGGACCCCGTAGCGGCGCCGGACAGTGCGGCCGAGGAAGCGCCAGGAGCCGCCTTTCCCGTCGGAGCACCGAACAGCCGGCGGCGGATCAGAAACCCCGTCGCCCCGCGCCGCTCGCAGGCCAGCTGAAGCCGCCGCCCCGCCGTCAGGTCCACCGTCTCCGTCTCGCCGACGACGGCGGCGACGCCGGCGCTTCCCAGGGCGTCCTCCAGAGCCGCGAGAACCTGGGTCTCATCCCGCGCCTGGACCTGGATCAGTCGCTCGGCGGGAAAGCCCAGGCCCGCGAGGCCCGGCGCATACAGATCGTCCCGCCGCGAGACCCAGACCACGACGCCCCGGGAGGCCAACGGCTTGGCCAGGACAGCGGCGAAGGCGCCCGCGGCGGCGGCCGTCTCGATCTCCATCCCCTCTCCCCCCAGTTCATGCCAGCATCCCAGCGGCAGGCCGCCTGCCGGGAACACCCGGTCCAGCCGATGATCGCCAAACGCCAGAGCCGCCTTGGCCGGCGCGCCGCCTGCCTCCATGGCGGCGACCGTCGCCCGCAGCGCATCGAAACTCGCCGCGCGAGACATGGCCCGAAGAACTCCTTTTGTTCTGTTTTTGTTCTAGTCCCAAGTCCGGAGGAGTCAAGGCGGGGTTGCGGAGGCATGGCCGCATGAATTTTCGAACTCTATGGTGAGATCAAAGCGCCGTTCGAGACCGCGCGAGGAAACCCACACCCCCATGACCATCACCAATATCCTGATCGCCAACCGCGGCGAGATCGCCATTCGTATCGCCCGGGCCGCGGCCGATCTGGGGTTGGCTTCGACGGCAATCCATTCCACCGACGATGAGCGGTCGCTGCATGTGAAGGCGGCCGACCGGGCCGTCGCTTTGGGCGCGGCCGGCGCCAAGGCCTATCTGGACATCCCCGCCATCGTCGCCGCGGCGCGCAGGGCCGGCTGCGACGCCATCCATCCCGGCTATGGGTTTCTGTCCGAAAGCGCCGCCTTTGCCCGCGCCTGCGCCCAGGGCGGCCTTGCCTTCATCGGTCCCTCCCCCGAAGCCCTGGACATGTTCGGCGACAAGGCCAAGGCCCGCGCTTTGGCGATCCGCTCCCGCGTACCGGTCTTGCCGGGCACCGATGGCGCCGCCGACCTGGAGGGGGTGCAGGCGTTCTTCGACGCGCTTCCCATGGGCGGCGCGATGATGATCAAGGCTATAGCCGGCGGCGGTGGACGAGGCATGCGAGTGGTTCGCGACCGCGCCGAAATCGCCGAGGCGTTCGCCGCCGCGTCCCGGGAAGCCGAAGCGGCGTTCGGCGAAGGCGCGGTCTATGCCGAGCGACTGATCGAGAACGCCCGCCACATCGAGGTGCAGGTGGCCGGCGACCGTACCGGCGTGCTGGCCATCGGCGAGCGCGACTGTTCGATCCAGCGCCGCCACCAGAAAATCCTGGAGATCGCCCCGGCGCCCGGCCTGAGCGAGCCGTTGCGGGCGCGCCTGTTCGACGCGGCGGTGACCCTGGCGGCGGCGGCCCGCTATCGCACCCTGGGCACGATCGAGTTCCTGCTGGAGGCCGGCGGCGAGGATTTCTATTTCATCGAGGCCAACGCGCGGCTGCAGGTCGAGCACACCATCACCGAGGCGGTGACCGGGGTCGATCTGGTCCAGGCCCAGATTCGACTGGCGGCCGGCGACACCCTGACCAAGATCGGCCTGACCGCCACCCCCGCCAGCCAGGGTTATGCGATCCAGGCACGGGTCAACCTGGAGACCCTGGGTCCCGACGGCGCCGCCCGGCCCACCGGCGGACGACTGGCCGCCTATGAGCCGCCCTCCGGCCCGGGGGTTCGCGTCGACGGCTATGGCTACGCCGGCTATCTGACCAACCCGAATTACGACTCGCTGCTGGCCAAGGTGATCGTCCAGGGCGCGACCCTGGCCCAGGCCGCCGCCCGCGCCGACCGGGCGCTGGCCGAATTCCGCATCGAGGGGGTGGAGACCAGCATCAGCCTGCTACGCGCGATCCTGGCCCGGCCCGAGGCGCTGAACGGCGGCGCGACCACCCATTTCGTCGAGGACAACGCCGCCGCGCTGATCGCGGCCGCCGACGCCCTGCCGGGCCGGACCTTTGCGGGAACGGCCGACGCCATGGCGCCACCGGCCCGGGAGGACACCGAAGCTGGCGCCGACGCGGTCCGCGCGCCCCTCCAGGCTACGGTCGGGTTGCTCGAGGTTGCCGCCGGCGACCTGGTGCGGCCGGGCCAGACCCTGGCCATTCTCGAGGCGATGAAGATGGAGCATGTAGTCGCCGCCGCAGTCGGCGGACGGGTGGCGCGCGTCGCCGTCGCCAAGGGCGACGTGGTGCTGAAAGACCAGCCGCTGATCTTCGTCACCCCCGAAGACGTGGACGATGTCGCGCAGGACGTCGAGCAGGCCATCGATCTCGACTTCATCCGGCCGGATCTGGCCGAGGTCAACGAACGCTGGCGCCTGACCCTGGACGAGGCCCGGCCCGAAGCGGTGGCCCGGCGGCGAAACCGCAACCAGCGCACCGCCCGGGAGAACATCGATGACCTGATCGATCCCGGCACCTTCCTCGAATACGGGGCCTTCGCCGTGGCCGCCCAGCGCCGCCGTCACTCGGCTGAACACCTGCTGAAGATCAGCCCGGCCGACGGGCTGATCTGCGGCGTGGGATCGGTCAATGGCGCGCTGTTCGCGCCGGACCAGGCCCGGTGCGCGGCGCTGTCCTATGACTTCACCGTGCTGGCCGGCACCCAGGGCCACATGAATCACATGAAGACCGATCGCCTGCTGGAGATCGTCGAAGCTGAGGAACTGCCGGTCGTATGGTTCGCCGAAGGCGGGGGAGGACGGCCGGGCGACACAGACGGCATCGGCGCCTCTGGCCTGGCCACCCCCAGCTTCAGGGCCTTCGCACAATTGGCCGGCCAGGTGCCCAAGATCGCCGTGGTCTCCGGCCGCTGCTTCGCCGGCAACGCCTCGTTCGCCGGGGTGTGCGAGATCCTGATCTGCACCAAGGGCGCCAATCTGGGAATGGGCGGCCCGGCGATGATCGAAGGTGGCGGCCTGGGGGTATTTACCCCCGAGCAGATCGGGCCGATGGACATCCAGACCGCCAATGGGGTGGTCGACATCCTGGCCGACGACGAAGCCGACGGCACGCGGCTGGCCAAACAGGCGCTATCGTATTTCCAGGGCCCGGTTACGGCCTGGACCGTCGCCGACCAGCGCGCCCTGCGCCGGGCCATCCCGGAAAATCGCCTGCGAGTCTACGACGTGCGCCAGGTGATCGAGACGCTGGTCGACGAGGGCTCGTTCCTGGAGCTGCGGCCCAACTTCGCGCCCGGGCTGATCACAGGTTTCGTGCGGATCGAGGGCAAGCCGATGGGCCTGATCGCCAATGACCCCAAGCACCTGGGTGGGGCGGTGGATTGCGACGGAGCCGACAAGGGTTCGCGGCTGTTCCAGCTATGCGACGCCTTCGACCTGCCGGTGCTGTCTCTCGTCGACACGCCCGGGTTCATGGTCGGACCTGACAGCGAGGCGGCGGCGGCGGTGCGCAAGACCTCACGGCTGTTCATCAACGCCGCGCGCCTGGGCACGCCAATGTTCGCCATCGTGCTGCGCAAGGCCTATGGCCTGGGCGCCCAGGCGATGACCGGCGGCTCCACCTTGGCGCCGGCCTTCTGCGCCGCCTGGCCGACCGGGGAGTTCGGCGGCATGGGTCTGGAGGGCTCGGTGCGCCTGGGCTATCGCCGCGAACTGGAGGCCGAGACCGACGAGGCGGCCAAACAGGCGCTGTTCGACAAGCTGCTGGCCAGCCTCTACTCGCGCGGCAAGGCGATCAACGTCGCCGCCAGCCTTGAGATCGACGCGGTGATCGACCCGGCAGACACACGCAAGTGGATCGTCCAGGGGCTGAAGACCTGCCGCAAGCGGCATGCGCCGCGGCGACGGTTCGTGGACGCATGGTAACTGCGGATCCTACCTCTCGAGCGCGTCCTCAAGATATTGGAGGGCCCGAAGCCAGATAGCCCGATCTTCCTCGGTGATCCCGTCAGCAATCCCGGCCTCGATCTTGAGCATCGCCGCCCGCATGTGCACGGGGTTCATGCCACTTCCATCACCGGTTCGGATTAGGAAAGCGGAAGAGCATGACGACGCTTGGCAGGGTCAAACCCTGCTCATCACCAGACAACCGTTGGTGCCGCCGAAACCGAAGCTATTGGACATGACGGTTTCCAGGGGCCGTTCCATCCGCTGCCGGGCGATGGGCAGACCCTCGAAGGCCGGGTCGAGATTTTCGATATTGGCGCTTTCGGTCACGAAGCCGTCCCGCATCATCAGCAGGCTGTAGATCGCTTCCTGCGCCCCGGCGGCGCCGAGACTGTGGCCGGTCAGAGCCTTGGTCGAGGAGATCATCGGCGCGGCGTCGCCGAACACCTCGCGAACGGCGCCCATCTCCTTGAGGTCGCCCACCGGGGTGCCGGTGCCATGGGGATTGAGATAATCGATCTTGCGGTTGCCCGCCCCCTTCATGGCCAGGCGCATGCAGCGCGCGGCCCCTTCCCCCGACGGGGCGACCATGTCGTGGCCGTCGGAATTGGCGGCGTAGCCGACAATCTCGGCATGGATCGTCGCGCCCCGGGCCCGGGCCCGGTCCAGGTCCTCGAGGACCAGCATGCCGGCGCCGCCGGCGATGACGAAGCCGTCACGATCGACGTCATAGGGGCGGCTGGCGCGGGCCGGGGTGTCATTGAAGCCGCTGGACATCGCGCCCATGGCGTCGAACAGGGCCGAGAGGGTCCAATCCAGTTCCTCGCAGCCACCGGCGAACATCACGTCCTGATTGCCCAGCTTGATCTGTTCATAGGCGGCGCCGATGCAGTGAGTGGAGGTCGCGCAGGCCGAGGAAATCGAATAGTTGATGCCGCGAACCTTGAACCAGGTCGAGAGAGTGGCCGACGGGCCGGAACTCATGGCTTTTGGCACGGCGAACGGCCCGATCCGCTTGACGCCCCTGGTGCGGGCGGTGTCCGCCGACTCGACGATCGTTCGGGTCGAGGGTCCCCCCGATCCGACGATCAGGCCGGTGCGCTCATTCGAGATTTCGCCCGGTTGAAGCTTCGCGTCGGCGATCGCCTGTTCCATGGCGAGGTGGGCATAGGCCGTGCCCTCCGAGAGGAAGCGCGCCGCGCGGCGATCGATCAGCGGCTCCCAGGCCAGGGCAGGATCGGCGTGCACTTGGCAGCGGAAACCCATCTCGGCGTATTTCGCGGCCGCAGAAACGCCGGATCTGGCCTCCCACAGGGAAGACCGAACCTCTATGGCGTTGGCGCCGATCGAGGAGACCACACCCATGCCCGTGACGGCGACTCGCCTCATGACCGCCTCCTGTTCCCGTCAGACCGAATCGGGGGCTTTGAACAAGCCGACCCTCAGATCCCTGGCTTCGTAGATAG
>JAYTXV010000420.1:0-7448 GCA_043742805.1 Caulobacteraceae bacterium
AGCTTTGTCGCCATGCCGCCGGTTCCCAGGCCGTCGACGAGATTGGCGCCCCCGGCCATGGCTTCGATCTCATGCGTCAGGGTTCCGACCCACGGGATATGTTCGGCCCCGGCGTCGGTCCGGGGGTCGGCGGTATAGAGACCGTCGACGTCCGACAGCAGCACCAGCAGATCGGCGCCGATCATCTGGGCCACCCGCGCGGCCAGCCGGTCGTTGTCGCCATAGCGCAGTTCTTCGGTCGCCACCGTGTCATTCTCGTTCACCACGGCCACCGCGCCCAGAGCCAGCAGGGTCTCCAGCGTCGCCCGGGCGTTGAGGAACCGGCGACGAACCTCGGTGTCGTCCGGGGTAAGCAGGATCTGCGCCGCGCGCAGATCGAAGGGTTCCAGAGCTTCTTCCCAGGCCCGCATCAGCAGCGATTGACCTGCGGCGGCGGCGGCCTGTTTCTCCGCCAAGGCCAAGGCTCGCCGGGGAAGCTTGAGGCGTGCACGGCCAAGCGCCACGGCGCCGGAGGAGACCACCACCAGTTTCTGGCCCCTGGCTCGCAGCCGCGCGGCGTCGGCGGCGAAGGCCGCTAGCCAGGCTCGGTCCACGAGGCCGGTCCTGGCGCTTACCAGCAGAGCGGACCCGACCTTGACCACGATCAGGCGCGCGTCGACCAGGGCGGTCACGGTCGCCAGGATTCCGCGCCGTCCGACCCGTCCGCCGGCTCTTTTGGGGCGTCGCGCTCGCGGACCTTGGCATGGGCGGCGCGCAACAGGTCGCGAACCCCCTCTCCCGACACCGCCGAGATCAGGAAGGGCTTGACCCCCGAGGCGCGCTTGATCGCCCGGGCCGCCTTGGCGCGGGCCTCCGTGTCCAGGGCGTCGACCTTGTTGAGCGCGATCAGCTCGGCCTTGTCTTCGAGCCCCTCGCCGTAGGCGGCCAGTTCCTTGCGAATGGTTCGCCAGGCGGCCACAGGCTTTTCCTGAGTGGCGTCGATCAGGTGAATCAACACCGCGGTTCTTTCGAGATGGCCCAGAAATCGGGTCCCGAGGCCCGCGCCTTCGGAGGCGCCCTCGATCAGACCCGGCACATCGGCGATTACGAACCGCTCGTTGGTCGACAGATCCACCACCCCCAGGTTGGGGATCAGGGTA
Organism: Caulobacteraceae bacterium; assembly: GCA_043742805.1. Taxonomy (GTDB): domain Bacteria; phylum Pseudomonadota; class Alphaproteobacteria; order Caulobacterales; family Caulobacteraceae; genus Acaudatibacter. The sequence goes on from JAYTXV010000420.1 coordinate 1,140, forward strand.
GTGAAGGGATAGTCGGCAATCTTGGGCGTCGCGGCGGAACTGGCTGCCAGGAAGGTGGATTTTCCGGCGTTGGGCAGGCCGACCAGACCAACGTCGGCGATCAGCTTCAGCCGAAGCCAGATCCATGACTCCTGGCCGACCAGGCCCGGATTGGCGCGTTTCGGCGCCTGGTTGATCGGACCCTTGAAATAGGCGTTGCCGAACCCGCCATTGCCCCCCGCCGCCAGGCGAACCCTCATGCCGGCCTGATCGAGGTCCGTGATCAGCGTTTCTTGATCCTCGTCGAACACCTGGGTGCCCACCGGCACGCGCAGGATCGCGTCGGCGCCGCCGGCGCCGGTGCGATTGCGGCCCATGCCATGTCCGCCCGTGCCGGCCTTGAAATGCTGGTGGTAGCGATAGTCGATTAGGGTGTTCAGCCCGTCGACGGCCTCGATCCACACATCGCCGCCCCGTGCGCCGTCACCGCCATCCGGTCCGCCGTATTCGATGAACTTCTCGCGCCGAAACGAAACCGCGCCGGCCCCGCCGTCGCCAGAGCGGATGAAGATCTTGCACTGGTCCAGGAATTTCATTTGGCAGCGTTGTGCAACGGATGGCCGGAAAAATCGAGCCACGGCGACGGCTATATCGGATTTGAGCCGCAGTTGGCCCCGGTGAGGCTGGAAATTCCCCGGCTGAATTCAGAACATCGGCGGCCGTGACGCCTTGGAAAGCGCGATCCGCGCGGCCAACAGAATATTGAACGCCAACACTAGGCCGACACCCCATTTGATCCAGTTCGGATCATTGATGATGAACACCATGGCGGTGAGCACGACGGCCATAGCCAAAAGCCCGATCGAGAGGATGATGTCCTTGGCTCGACGTTTAGGCCGTGGCTTGCCAAACGAATCGCTCAGGGCGCGGTTGGAAAGGTCGATTTCCCTCTCACCGTTGGCGTTGTTTGCCTGCAGTTCAGCCATGACGTTTACCTATCTTGCTCTCCCCGGGTGAATGGGACGCGAACTCGTTCGCTGCGACCCGCCAGCAGCCCATCGGACATTCGACCGGCTGTAGATTTAATATTTGGTGTAAATTGGAAGCTTCGTAGCCTAGGCAAATTGTCGCGGGACGGCTTAATTTTTTCAAATCACGTATTCGACATGCTCAACCCGTTGGAATTCCAGCCAGATCGGGTCGCAATCGCCGAGGCGCTTTTCCTCGTAGCGCGTGGTGACGTGGTCGGCTGGAGGCAGGCGCCATCCGTCAGCCCGCTCGGCCACCCAGACAAAGCGCGGCGACTTTCGGAACATCGCCAGGGCCTGGTCGGCATAGTCGGCCCAATCGGTGGCGAACCTCAGCAGCGCGCCGGGTTTCATCAACCGCGCCGCCGCTTCGATGAAGTCGGGTTGAATCAGGCGGCGTTTGTTGTGACGGGTCTTGGGCCAGGGGTCGGGGAACAGGACGAACAAGCGGTCAAGGCAGGCATTGGGCAGGTTGGCCATCAAGTCACGGGCGTCGCCGACGTGAAGGCGGATGTTGGTCAGGCTGGCTTCGTCGATGTGCCGCAGGACGCTGGCCACGCCGTTGAGAAAAGGCTCAGCCCCGAGACTGAGGATATCCGGCCGTCGCGCCGCCTGGGCCGCCAGATGTTCGCCGCCGCCAAAGCCGATCTCCAGCCAGATTTCGGCCGCCTCGGGGGCCAAGGTCCGGGGATCGAAGGGGCCATTGGGAATTGCCACCTCGGGCAGTAGGCTGGTCATCAGTGCCGCCTGGCGCGGCTTCATCACGCGTGAGCGGGTGCGCCCGAAGGTGCGGAGTGGGGGGTGGGGGGAGTCCATGGGGGTCAGCGCCGGAGCCCGGCCCGGCCGGGCAGGGCCGCGCCAGCGAACGACAGCAGAATCATCAGGAAAAAAGCGGTGTCGCCATATTGGTTATAGAGGGTCGGCGCCAGGGCCGGGGGCAGGGGCGCGTCGATCACCCCAAAGTCGCCGGTTTTCAGTTTCTGGCCGCGCGCCACCCGGCCATACGCGTCGATGATGGCTGATATGCCGGTGGGCGTGGCGCGGATCATGGGCAGTCCCTCCTCGATGGCGCGATAACTGGCGATGTTCAGGTGCTGACGGGGGCCCATGCCCTTTCCGAACCAGGCGTCATTGGAGATGTTGACGATCCACGCCGCGCGCAGGCCGGTCGCCATCTCGCCCTCTCGGGTGAGGCCCGGAAACAGGCTTTCGTAACAGATCAGCGGCTGGACCGGCGGCAGGCCCTCCAGCCGCATCGGGTGGGGCGGTGGGCCCGGCGTGAAGCCATCGCCGACATGCACGAACTGCTTGATTCCCCAGCGGGTCGCCACGCTGTCGAAGGGCATGAACTCGCCGAACGGCACCAAGCGGTTTTTGTCATAGACACCGGTGACTTTCAGCCCCTGGGCCGTGGGCTTCAGCACCGCGAGGCTGTTGAAAGTGATTGGCAGGCCGTCGCCTCGCGTCCCGAACCGATAGCCGCCAAGGATCAATGTCTGCCCGGGTTTGAGCGCGCCGGCGATGGCGTCCCGCGTCCAGGCGCCGGCGCCAAGATACTCCTCCAGGGCTGCCGGGATCGCCCCCTCGGGCCAGATGATGACGTCCGGCTGCCTGGAGGCATGTCGAGCCGTCAGGGTGACATATCGGTTGACGATGCTGGAGAACAGGCGCTGGTCGTACTTGCTTTCCTGTTTGACGTCGGCCTGGACGATCCTCACCCACGGCGCTTTTGGACCGATGGGCACGGCGCCGGCCAACCGAGCCGCGCCGAAAGCATAGAGACCCGCCACCAGCGCCAGGCCGCCCAGTGCCATCCTGCGGCCTCTGGGGCCGTCGAAGGCCGTGAAGGGGGCGGCCGCGGCCACCAGGGTGATCCAAGTCAGTCCATAGGCCCCGACCAGGGCGGCGGCCTGGGACGGCGCCGACCCGGCGCGCCAGGCCTCGCCGGGCAGGTCCCAGGGAAAACCCGTCAGCAAATGGCCCCGTGCCCATTCCGCCAGGGCCAGGGTCCCGGCGAACAGCAGCACCCGGCGCAGGCCGCGTCCGGCCAGCATGCGATAGACCGTCGCCGCAACGCCCCAGAACAGGCCCAGGACCATCGCCATCAGGATCACCGCGAACGGCGCCATCCACCCCTGGGCCTCGGCGTCGACCTGGAAAGGTTGCGCCAGCCAGGCCACGGATATGATGAAGTAGCCGCAGCCCGCCAGCCACCCAAGGGCGAAGGCCGATCGCCAGCGAGCCCGGCCTCCCAGCAAGTCGACCAGGCGAAACAACAGGCCATAACCCAGCAGTCCCGGGAGAAACCCCCAGGGCGGTTGGGCCACCGCCGCCAGAACGCCGGCGAACACGGCCAGGACCCGCGTGCCCGTCAGCAGCACGGGCGAACGGATCGGAAACTGGGATCCGGACATGGTGATCTAGGGCGCGATCTTGGTCGCGGGGCGGATCCGCAGGCGCTTGACCCGTCTGGGATCGGCGTCGGTGATCTCGAACTCCAGCCCTTTGGGATGGGCGATCACTTCGCCTCGCTGCGGCACACGCCCCGCCAAAGCGGTGACTAGGCCGGCGGCGGTGTCGATATCGTCCTCGAGATCAGGGTCCGAAAGGGTCTGTCCAAGGGCCTCTTCCAGAACCTCCAGCGGCACTCGTCCATCGGCCTCGAATACGCCTCCTGTCCGGGCGACAATCTGGGTGGCGGCAGCCTCGTCGTGCTCGTCGTCGATCTCGCCGACCACGGCCTCGATGACGTCTTCCAGGGTGACAACGCCGTCGACCCCGCCAAACTCGTCGATGACCATGGCCATATGGATCCGGCTGGCCTGCATACGGACCAGAAGATCGGCGGCGCGCATGGAGGGTGGCACATAGAGAGTCGGGCGCTTGATGCGGGTCAGCACCTCTCCGTCGGTCGTTTCTGCTCCGCCGGCCGCCGCCAGGATGCGGAACACGTCCTTCAGGTGGACCACCCCCACAGGATCATCGAGGGTTTCCTTGTAGACCGGCAACCTGGAGTGTTCGCTGTCGGCGAAGGCCGCCACCACCGCATGCATCGAGGTCGAGAGCTCAACCGCAGTGATGTCCGCTCTGGGCGTCATCACATCACCCACGGTGATGGTCTGAAACGCTTCGGCCTGACTTCGCAGCGCCGCCCCCGCCATGGTCTCGGCGGACGGGTCGCCTTCCCGGTCCGCGGTCCGGCGCGAACCATAGAGTCCCAGCACCGACAGCAACCGTCCCAGCGAGGGGTTGGTCCGCTTGCGTGGTTCGGCTGGCGCCAGCGATTCCTCAACCACTGGACATGGCCTCCAACCGATAGGGATCAGGGATCCCGAGGTCGGCCAGGCGCTGGGTCTCCAGGGCTTCCATCACCAGGGCCTCGTCGTCGTCCTGATGATCGTGGCCCAGCAAATGCAGTACGCCATGGATGACCAGGTGCCTGAGGTGATCGGCCAGAGGCTTGACCTGCGCGCGAGCCTCGCGGTCGCAGACTCCGAAAGCCAGGGCGATATCGCCCAGATGGCCGCCCGGATTTGGCGGCGCCGGGAAGGACAGGACATTGGTCGCGGCGTCCTTGCCTCGAAAGCGATGATTCAGCTCGCGAAGGCTTTCGTCATCGGTGAGCAGTATGACCAGCGCGCCGGCATCGGTCCCCAGGCCGGCGAGGGCGGCCTCGCGCGCCAGGACCTCCGCGCTTGGCAGGGCTTGGGTCCATGCGTCGGCCTCGATCTCCACATCCACCTCGCGTGATGGCTGGCTGGTCATCGCGATCGTCTGGCGGCGTCGGCGTCATAAGCCTCGACAATACGGCCCACGAGAGGATGTCGCACCACATCGGCGCTGGTGAAGCGCGAGATCGCCACGCCCTGGACACCGTCGAGGATCGAGACCGCGTGAGCCAAGCCGGAGTCGCCGGTGTTGAGCAGGTCGACCTGGCTGGGATCGCCGGTGACCGCCATGCTGGATCCTTCGCCCAGGCGGGTCAGCACCATCTTCATCTGCAGCCGCGTGGTGTTCTGCGCCTCATCGACGATCACGAAGGCGTGGGAAAGAGTTCGCCCGCGCATGAAGGCGATCGGGGCGACCTCGATCTCTCCGCGCTCGCGGCGCTTGCGCAGAGCCTCCGCGCCCAGAATGGCCGACATCGCCTCCCAGACCGGGGCCATATAGGGATCGACTTTTTCGGTCAGGTCACCAGGCAGGAAGCCCAGGCGCTCGCCGGCCTCCACCGCTGGCCTAGTTACCACCAGCCGCTCCACTGCGCCGGAGCGCAGCAGATTGGCGCCGTGGGCCACTGCCAGGAACGTCTTGCCCGTGCCGGCCGGTCCAAGCCCGAACACCAGGTCATGGTTGCCGAGCGCCTCGAGATAGCGCGCCTGGGCGGCGGTTTTGGCCGCCACCAGCCCGCGCCGCGCAGCCGTTGCGGCGGCGCCTGGCGCGCCGGCGCGAGCCTGATCGATCGCCACGCGCACGTCGGCGATCGAAACCTCCAGGCGGGAGGCCACCCGGCCGGCGAGGGTTTCGATAGCCTGTTTGGCGCTCCGACGCGCTTCAGCGCCACCGTTCAGCGACACCCCTCCGCCGGGGGTCTCCACCAGGACACTGAAAGCGTCTTCGATCAGGGCGGCGTGGCGACCGGCCGGACCGGCCACGGCGCGCACGGCGTCATCCGCCAGAGGCAGGAATTCGGAAGGGGGGCGCCTCAAGCGGTCTCCCACGCCAGATGCGGAGCGCTCGTCGCGACGCGCCGTCCGGTCAGGCTGTTGTGGGCCGAGGCGATGATCTGGACCGGCGCTATATTGCCGATCAGGCTCGGGTCACCCTCGCAATGCACCGCCTGCAGATAGGGGCTGCGCCCGATCACCTGGCCGGGATGGCGACCCGGCTTTTCGAACAATACCGGCAGGGCGTGGCCAATCTGGCGCGTGTTGAAGGCGCGTTGGTGGGTTTCCAGAATCGCCTGTAACCTCGCGAGACGCTCGGTCTTGACCGCCTCATCCACTTGCCCCGGCATGGCCGAGGCTGGAGTGCCCGGCCTGCGTGAGTATTTGAATGAAAAGGCGCTGGCGAATTCCACTTCATGGATCAGCGCCAACGTAGCCTCGAAGTCCGCGTCGGTCTCGCCTGGAAAGCCGACGATGAAATCGCAGGACAAAGCGATGTCGGGCCGCGCCGCGCGGACTTTTTCGAGGGTGCGAAGGAAGCTGTCGACCGTATGGGCGCGGTTCATAGCCTTGAGAATGCGGTCCGAACCCGACTGCACGGGCAAATGCAGATACGGCATCAGCGCCTCAACCTCACC
>JAYTXV010000421.1:0-3401 GCA_043742805.1 Caulobacteraceae bacterium
GCTGACCGCGCTGGAGGGCTCCTGCCGCACCGCCATCGGCGCCTATGCCCGGGTCGACGGCGACCGCCTGACCCTGCTGGTCGAAGCCCTGACCCCGGACGGCGCCCGCCGCTTCCGGCGCGAGGGCGAAGTCGATGTCGGCGGCCCGGACGGCGAAACCGCCGCCCGCGACCTGGGCCTGCGCCTGGGCGCCGAGATTCACGCCGAGGGCGGCGAGGCGCTGCTGGCGTGATCGGCTGGCGGGTCTGGGTGACGCGGGCGAGCCCGGGCGCGCAGGCCACCGCCGAACGCCTGCGCGGGCTGGGTTTCGAGCCGGTGGTTGCGCCGCTGCTGGAGGTGCGCGCCATCCCAGGTGGCCCGATCGACCTGACGGGTATCGCGGCCTTGGCCTTCACCAGCGCCAACGGCGTCGCGGCGTTCGCGGGCCGGTCGGCTGAACGGGTTCTGCCGGTGTTCACGGTGGGCGCCGCGACCGCAGAGGCCGCGCGCTCGATGGCGTTCGCCTCGGTGGTCTCGGCCGATGGCGACGTGGAAGCGCTGGCTCCGGTGATCGCCGCCCATGGCCCGCTGGCCGGCGCCGTGCTCCACCCCGGCCCCGCCGAACCGGCGGGCGATCTGTGCGCCATCCTGGCGAAGCTGGGTGTCCGGGCAAAGCGCATGGTCGTCTACGAAACCGTGACCAGGCTTCTGGACCCGGCGGAGGTGGCCCAGGTCGCGGGGTTCAACGCGGTCCTGCTGCATTCCCCCAAGGCCGCCCACGCCCTGGCCGACTGGCTTGGCCGCTTTTATGCTGGCCGCCTTGTCGCCGTCTGCCTGTCGGCCAAGGTGGCGGGGCCGGTGGCTCATGCCGGGCTGGCGGCGGTGCTGGTCGCGGCGGAGCCCACCGAGGCGGCCCTGCTTGAGACGCTGGTCGCGGCCCGTGGCTAGAGACCCCTCGGACCGCGAACCCCGTCCGGTGCTCAGCGGCGCCTTCTGGGTGATGATGGCCCTGGCCGTGCTGTGCATGGCCGCCGCGGCGGTGGTGGCCGTCTATGGCCCCCGCCTGTTCCCCGCCCCAGCGCCCGCGCCCGCCCTTGGCGTCGGCCCCAAGGCGCGTTAAGAAACCGCCGCCCGATTGTCTCGGGGCCGCCTTAGCTCAGCTGGTAGAGCATCGCATTCGTAATGCGGGGGTCGCGTGTTCGAGTCACGCAGGCGGCACCACGATCCTGATCTTTAGCGCAGCGGGTTTTTCTCCGAAGCGCCGCCCCGGCCACGTCGAAGGCCATGCCGCCCATGGGAATGTGATCGCCCGGGGGATTCTCGGCCGGGTCTGATCGCCCGTGCTTGGCGGCTCGGTGCGCCGTGCGCTAAACGCTTCCCATGAACAGGATCCTGAGCGCGGGCAGAGCCGTGATTTGCGTCCTGGCGTTCATCGGCGGCGGCGCCTGTCTGGCGGCCGCGCTTCTGGCCCAGGGCGGTCAAGTCAATGCTTGGCTCGATCTGCTCACCCATTTCGCGCCGGCGTGGCTCGCGGGCTCGCTCGTCGCCGCCGGGTGCGGCCAGTTGCTCGCGAAGGGGACGGCGCGGCGCGGCCTGCTTATTCTCGGAGGCTTGGGCGTGGTGGCGGCCGGGGTGTTGATCGCGCCGGAACTGACCCGGACGATCCGCCCCTCGATCAAGGCGCCGGCCGCCACCCAGATCCGCCTGATCCAGTTCAACGCCTGGGAGGAGAACGCCAATCCCGAGCGCGCGGCCGACTGGATCGTCCGCCAAAACCCGGATGTGGTCACGGTGGAGGAGCTGACGCCCGCCTTCCAGAATGCGCTGGTGGCGCGCGGCCTGGTCTTCAACAAAGGTGTTTCCACCACCGCGATATTCAGTCGCGGCCTCCGCGATCGCCACCCCTTCGCCGTGCCGGCCGGCGACTGGAAGCTGCTGCCCGAATTCGCCCGGGCCAGTTTTCCAGCCCCCGACGGTGGACCAGATTTCAGCGTCGTAGCGGTGCATCTGACCTGGCCGAGCCTCTCCGGCCAATGGGGCCAGCGCGAGGTTTTCGCCTCGCTGCTGGACCTCTACGCCAAGGATCGGTTGATCGTGGCCGGCGATTTCAATCTGACACCCTGGTCCTTCGTCCTGCGGCGGCTCGATGGGCGACTTGGGTTGGAGCGTCGGGATCGGGCCATCGCCACCTGGCCGGCGATGCAATGGCTGAGTGGCCGACTGGTCATGCTGCCGGCGATGCTGCCTATCGACCATATCTATGCGGGGTCGGCCTGGCGCACGGTGCGTTTGGCCAGGGGGCCGCGCCTGTGGTCCGAGCATTACCCGCTGATCATCGACCTGGCTTTGGAGCCGTAGGAGTCGCCTACCGGGCCGTTCAGGGGCGAAATCAGCATCGCCACCGCCGCGTGGCGGCGGTCCGGACGCTCCGGCGAAAACCATTGCTCCGCAGGTGTTTTTTATTGAGGCGTTCGGCTCGGGCGGTCGTCATCTAATTAAGCGCCCTGGAACAGTATCCGCGTGACAAAGCCCACCTAAGTCTTCGGTATGAAGCCGCTGGGCTAAAAGGGCGCCAGGCAGCGGTCGTCAGCCCCCCCCCGTCTGACGACCGCGGCCGACCGCGGAAACCTCACCCCTACCTAGGGCTGCGCGGGGAATTCCAGCGTCGTCGTGTCGTAGCCAAGCGACTTGGCGCGCGCCACCAGCCCCTTCAAGATCGCCGGATCGACGCGGGGATCGCGCGTATAGATCCACAGGTTCTTGAACGACGGATCGCTGGAAATGAACCAGGTGTAGTCGTCGTCGTGGTCGAGGACCCAATAGTCGCGGGCCACCGGTATGAAGCCGAGGAACCGATAGTTGACGTGCAGCTTGGCGTTGGTTCCCGGATCGAGGATCGTACCGGGCCCGCCGATCGACTTCAGCTTGCCCGACGGCGTACCGGCGTGACAGGTGTCGTTGACCTTGATCTTCGTGGCGCTGACGGCCGTGTATTCGGTGGCGCCGGCCACGCAGCCGTCGGTCAACTTCATCGGGTGTCTGCCGATCTCGATCCACACGCCGCTGTAGAAACGCGCCAGATCGACGCTCTTGCCGGGCGCGGGGGCCCTGGTTTCAGCCGCCGTCGCCTGAGTGACCCCGAACGCCAGCGTCGCGGCCGCGGCTGCGACCGCGATGGTGGTGGTGATGGCCTTGGTGATCATTGTCCTGGTCCTGTCATTGTGCGGGTCCTGTCATGGTTCATGTCGCCTCGGACGGCTTTATCCGACCTGGCGGAAAACGTAACGCATCGCCCGCCGATACGGTTCATCGAACTTCATCCTGCGGCCACGCGACCGGCGCCACCTTGCGGATCACCACGCACCAGCCCAGCGCGCCGACAAGGGCCATGCCGCCGGCGATGATGAAGGCCCAGAAGAACT
>JAYTXV010000422.1:0-3969 GCA_043742805.1 Caulobacteraceae bacterium
GACCGTGAAGGCCGAGGGCCTGCCGGAACGCTCCGTGGTCACGACCTGCGCCTATTGCGGCGTCGGCTGCGCGTTCGAAGCCCAGATGAAGGGTGACCAACTGATCCGCATGGTCCCGTGGAAGGACGGCAAAGCCAACCACGGTCACGGCTGCGTCAAGGGCCGCTTCGCCTGGGGCTATGCCAACCATCGCGAGCGGATGCTGAAGCCCATGGTCCGGGACGCCATCACCGATCCCTGGCGCGAGGTTGGCTGGGACGAGGCCATCGCCTTCGCCGCCGGCCGCTTCAAGGCCATCCAGGCCGCCCACGGACGCGGCGCGGTGGGGGCGATCACCTCGTCGCGCTGCACCAACGAGGAAACCTATCTGGTGCAGAAACTGGCCCGAGCCGCGCTGCACACCAACAATGTCGACACCTGCGCCCGGGTCTGCCACTCACCGACCGGCTATGGCCTGAAAGCGGCGTTTGGAACTTCGGCCGGCACCCAGGACTTCGACTCCGTGGACCATGCCGACGTCATCCTGGTGATCGGCGCCAACCCCACCGACGCCCATCCCGTGTTCGCCTCGCGCATGAAGCGCCGCCTGCGCGCCGGCGCCAGACTGATCGTCGTCGACCCGCGCGGCATCGACCTGGTGCGCTTGCCGCATGTCGAGGCTACCCATCACCTGGCCCTGAAACCCGGCACCAACGTCGCCCTGCTGAACGCCCTGGCCCATGTGATCGTCACCGAGGCCCTGGTCGACGAAGCCTTCGTGGCTGAGCGCTGCGACCTGCCGGCTTTCCACGCCTGGGCGACGTTCGTCGCTGACCCGGTCAACAGCCCGGAGGTGGTGGAGGGCGTCTGTGGCGTGCCGGCCGCCGAGCTTCGCGCCGCCGCCCGCCTCTACGCGACCGGCCCAAACGCAGCGATCTACTATGGCCTGGGTGTCACCGAGCACAGCCAGGGCACCACCACGGTCATGGCCATCGCCAACCTGGCCATGGCCACCGGCAACCTCGGCCGGCCTGGTGTCGGGGTGAACCCGCTGCGCGGCCAGAATAATGTCCAGGGCGCCTGCGACATGGGCTCATTCCCGCACGAACTCAGCGGCTATCGCCATGTGTCCGACGCCCCGACCCGGCGCCTGTTCGAGAGCCTGTGGGGCGTGGCCATCGACCCGGAACCCGGCCTGCGCATCCCAAACATGCTCGACGCGGCGGTCGACGGCTCGTTCCGAGGCATCTACATCCAGGGCGAGGATATTCTGCAGTCCGATCCCGATACCCACATGGTCGCCGCCGGCCTGGCCGCCATGGAATGTGTGATCGTCCAGGACCTGTTCCTCAACGAGACCGCCTCCTACGCCCACGTCTTTCTCCCGGGCTCGACCTTCCTGGAAAAGGACGGCACCTTCACCAACGCCGAGCGCCGCATCCAGCGGGTGCGTAAGGTCATGGAGCCGCGCAATGGCCTGGGCGACTGGGAGATTACCCAGCGGCTCAGCAACGCCCTCGGCTATCCTATGGCCTATGCACACCCGTCGGAGATCATGGACGAGATCGCCGCGGTCACGCCGACTTTCGCCGGCGTCTCCTATGACCGGCTCGACGCCCTGGGCTCGATCCAGTGGCCGTGCGACGAGGCCGCGCCCGAGGGCACGCCGGTGATGCATATCGGCCATTTCTCGCGCGGCGCCGGGCAATTCATCCTCACTGAATATGTGCCGACCGAGGAGCGCACCGGCTATCGCTTCCCGCTGCTGCTCACCACCGGCCGGGTGCTCAGCCAGTACAACGTCGGCGCCCAGACCCGGCGGACGTTGAACTCGGTCTGGCACCAGGAGGATCGGCTGGAGATCCACCCCCACGACGCCGAGCATCGCGGCATCGCCGACGGCGACTGGGTGAAGCTGGCCAGCCGGGCAGGGGAGACCAGCTTGAGGGCCCAGATCACCGATCGCGTGGCGCCGGGCGTGGTCTACACCACCTTCCATCACCCCAGCACCCAGGCCAACGTAGTCACGACTGAACACTCCGACTGGGCACCAACTGTCCCGAATACAAGGTGACGGCGGTGCAGGTGGCGCTTTCCAACGGTCCCACCGCCTGGCAGTCGGCGGCCGAGGCGCAGAACCGGCTCGCGCGGCGCATCCTGCCCGTTCCGGCGGAATAGGCGCCATGAATGCCGCCCGCCTGACAGCCATGGCCAACCAGATCGGCGCCTTCTTCCGCCTGCAGGGCGAGGAAGCCGCCGTGGCGGGCGTCGAGGATCACCTGCGTAAATTCTGGGACCCGCGCATGCGCGTCCAGATTCTCGACTATCTGCGAGCGGGTGGGGAGGGGCTGGAACCCGTGGTCCGCAGGGCGATCGCCCGGCTGGAAGCTCCCGGGTCTTGAAGGCTTTCGAGGCTCTCCCCGCCAGCCGCTGGCGGGAAGCGGATGGCGCGGTCGAAGGCGTTTCGCGCGCCGTGCCGACCGAAGTGGCGGTCGGCCTCGCCTACGACAGCGCGCCGTACGTAGTGGTGATGGCCAGCCCGACCGACATCGAGGACCTGGCGGTCGGCTTCACTGTGACCGAGCGGGTGGCGCCCTATTCGGCGATCGAGCGGGTGACGGTGTCCGTCCAGGCCGAGGGGCTGTTGGCCGACGTGCTGCTGTCGCGCCAAGCCGGGGCCGAGGTCGCCCTGGCCCGCCGCCGGACCCTGCAATCGCGGTCGAGCTGCGGCCTTTGCGGCGTCGAGACTCTGAAGCAGGCGGTGCGCCCGATCGCGCCGGTGGGCCCCGGCGCCCGGGTCTCCCACGCCGCTATCCAACGCGCCCTGGCTGCGCTGGAAACCAGCCAGACCCTGGGCGCGCGCACCCGCGCCACCCACGCCGCCGCCTGGTGCGACGCGGAGGGAACGCTATCGCTGGTGCGCGAGGATGTCGGCCGCCACAACGCCCTGGACAAGCTGGTCGGCGCCGCCTTGCGCGCCGGCCTTGATCCGGCGGCTGCCTTCATCGTGATCACCAGCCGCTGTTCCTACGAGATGGTCGAAAAGACCGCCGCGGCCGGCGTCTCGATCCTGGTGGCGATCTCCGCCCCCACCGCCCTGGCGATCGCCCAGGCGGAGGCGGCGGCGATGACCCTCGTGGCGCTGGCGCGGGCGGATGGCCATACGGTTTTCACGGGCGGCGGTTCCATCTGCTGACCCTGGTCGAATCGACGGGGTTTTTGTGGAACTCATTCAGGAGGATGCGGTTTAAGGCCATATCCACGACAGTTGTCGCGTGGACGCCGTGTGTCGCAATGGAATTCGGGGATTAAAGCTCAGTGGCGTCCACCAGCCCATCCTATCTTAGCCGGTTCGGCCACGCGTTGGGCGCCGGATTGATCAGCGCGGTCATGGCGGCTGTCGCCGGCGGCATAGCCTTGGTCGCGATCTCTTTCGCGCTGTTTGGTGCGTTGCTGACGGTTTTTTCGTCGGCGGCGTCGGCGGGCGTGATCGCTGGCGTCTTCGCGCTGATCTGCGCCCTGCTGGCCGTGCTCACCCCGAGGTTCATGGCCGGCGCCTCCAAGGCGGCGCCCGCGAGCGTCCCCCGAACCGTCAACCCGACCACCGTCACTCTGTTGATGGAAGTCGCGATCGCCGTCTTCACCAGCCTGGCCGAGGCCGCCCGACTCCGGCGCGAAGCGACGCGGGGCGGCCGTCGTTGACGCGGCCCTGAACCAACATCCCAATCGAGGAACAAAACCATGAATGAGCATGATTTCAAGGACGCTGTGACCAAGGGCGCCGCGGCGGTTGACAATGGGGCCGCAACGGTCGGCGAAGGCGTGCAAGCCAAGGCTGGCGAGGCGCAGGCGGCGATCGGCGACATCGCCGACAAGATCACCGACGGCATCTCCGAGGCTGGCGACAAGACTTCCGCCACCATATCCAGGCTCGGCGACCAGGTGATCGACGCCTACGATCGCACTTCCGTGAGCGCCAGGAAAATGGGC
>JAYTXV010000423.1:0-1667 GCA_043742805.1 Caulobacteraceae bacterium
GGTGTTCCAGAAGGTTCGAGGAGTGGCCGTAAGCGTCGCCGACTTGGATGGGGTTCCACCCGATGAACGTCCAGTCGGGGCTCATCGCGTGGCCGGGAATTTGGAAGGGGATCGGGCCGGAGTAGTAGGACATTTGAATCTGCCGGCCGCAATCGAAGCCGTTGACGAGGTTTTGATCGGCGCCGCTTTTCGACAGGTAGGTGATCGCCCCGCCGAGGTTCAAGTCGACGCCGACGCGGACGACGCCGTTGTCGAGCCAACTCATTTTCGGGGCGGGGCGAGTGGCGGCAGGGGCGGCGAGAAGGCGATGGCTGAATGCCGTTAGAAAGATCACGCCGAGCAATCTTGCAAGCATAAGGTCAGGACAGTCCGCGCGCGGACATGTTGACGATCGGATTCCTCGCGCGAGTGAATCTCCATCGCGGTCGATAAACTAGTGCTGTGTCAGACCCTGATTTTGGGATAGACGCTCGCCAGTTTGGTCCGGGCGTCATCGATCTTCATCTGCCAATCCACGCTCTTCTGTCGGCGGTTCACGTCGCTCGACCAAGCAGACGTTTCGTTTCGCAGCGTTTCGATGTCACCAAAGCGGCGCCCGGTTACGCATTGCCGCGTCATGGCACTCAACTCGTTCTCGGCGATGTTCAGCCAACTGCCGTGCTTAGGCGTTTGATGAAACTCCAATCGCCGCACCAGTTGCCGCGCCCGCTCCGGGTCAAACACCTCGTAGAACGCACCCTTGGTGTGCGTGTTCAGATTGTCGCACACCACGATCACCTTCCGGCACGCCGCGTATCGGCCTTCCAGCAGGCCGGCCATCCCCACCGCCCAGTCAACTTTCGTCTTGGTCGTGCGCACGCCCACGTCCCGCCAGCCGGCCAGCGGCTCGGTGAACATGAAGATGTTGGCCGTCCCCGCACGCTCGTATTCGTAGTCCACCCGCGTGCCGTGGTCCTTCGTCGCCGGGATTGGCGTGCGTGTTTCCTTCAAAAGCTGCACCGGCTGCTCGTCCATGCACAGCACCGGAGCGGCCGAATCATACGGTTTGGCGTAGGTGTCGAGCACGTCCTCCATGCCGGCGACAAACTCGGCGTCGGCCTCCGGGGGAATGACCCAGTATTCGATCTTGCGGTTGGTCATGCCGTTTTTTTGAGCGTCTGGCGCACTGTCTCGTGGCTGACCGATTCGACAATGCTTAACTCGACGACTTGCCGGGCCAGCAACCGCAAGGTCCAGTTGGCATATCCCGCCGGCGGCTTGCCGAGGCGGGCGGCGATGATCTTGGCCTCCTGCTCGCCGTCAAGCAATTTGGGGGTCGCCGGATGTTGTCGCGTGACGCCGTCGAGCGCCCGCGCGAAACCGCGTTCGCATAGATTCCGGCGGACGTTTTCCACGGTCTGCCTGCGGCACCCGAAGGCGTCGGCAGCCCGCTGGTCCGTCCAGTCCGGTCCATCCGCATCGGCCTTGAGCAGGATCTGAGCCCGGCGAACCTTCTGGCCGGACCCTTTGAACTTCCTCACAATCTCCGCGAGCTGATTCCGTTCTTCATCCGACAAGCGAACGACATACTTCTTTCGCATCTGAGCCTCCTTGCTCGACCCCGGCGAAAAATCGCCGGACAGGAGGATCATCGGCAATCCCAAAACTTGGCCATGACAAAGCACTAG
>JAYTXV010000424.1:0-5855 GCA_043742805.1 Caulobacteraceae bacterium
GAGCTGGAGGTGGCGGTATTCGTACGCCGCCTTGGTGATGCTGGGCCAGAGGGCGGGTCCCGGTGAATCCACCGGTGCGGTATGAACCCTTTGCTCGACGCGGGCGATGAGATCGAGCTTCCAAGTCAACCGCTGTAGTTGCCACCCGCCCAGTCCGATGAACCCTGCGAACAGGAGGAAGCCGACCGCGCCGACCAAGACACGCTGCGGTCTTGAGGCGCGGCTTCTTGCAGGCTGGATGGCGGATAACATCTCAGGGCGCCTGCCGCATGTCGTCAGGCGACGGCGGCATCATATTGGCGTTCAGGTGATACATCACCCAGAGCGAACCGCTCAGCACGATCAGCACCAGCAAAAGCGTGAAGAGCAGCGCCAAGAGGTTCCAGCCGCCCTCAGAACGGCTGTTCATGTGCAAGAAGAAAACCATATGGACAACCACCTGCGCAACGGCCAGGCCCATCACAGCGGCGACCGTTAGTGGGGTGCTCCCGAGCGCACGACTCATCACGAGCGTGAAAGCGGCGGCCGTCAGCACAGCCGCTATGGCGAACCCGCGGACATAGTCGGAGCGCGCGCCCTGCCCTGTCGCATGGGCTGTTTCGGTGACTTGGCCGTTGGCGTTCATTTCAGGGCTCCGAGCAGGTAGACGAACGAGAAGACGCCGACCCAGATGACGTCTAGGAAGTGCCAGAAGAGGCTCAGGCACATCAGCCGCCGCAGATTGGTTTGTGTCAGTCCCCGCCGGGCGACCTGGACCATCAGGGTCGTCAGCCAGATCACGCCAAAGGCGACGTGCAGGCCATGCGTGCCGACAAGGGTGAAGAAGCTGGAGAGAAAGGCGCTCCGCTGGGGCCCAGCCCCCTCCCCGATCAGGTGGGAGAACTCGCTCAGCTCCAGTCCAAGGAAACCGCAACCGAGCAGGCCGGTCGCCCCGAGCCACGCCAGCGCGGACTGCCGCGCACCGCCTTGCGCCGAAATCATCGCCATGCCGTAAGTGAAAGACGACACCAGCAGCAGGCCCGTATTCACCGCCACGACAGGCAGATCGAACAGCGCCGCGCCCGACGGGCCGCCGGCGTAGCTGCGGCCGAGCACACCGTAGGTTGCGAACAAGACAGCGAAGATGAGGCAGTCGCTCATCAGATAAATCCAGAAGCCCAGCACGCCGCTGTTCTCAGGATGGTGCGGCTCGGTCAGGTAGAACTGCGGTCGGGGCCGACTGGCGACGATGCGCAGTTGCGATGCGGCGCTCATGCCACACTCCTGATCATGTCGCTGTAGACGCGTTCGACCCCGACCACCTGCTCGACCGGGATGACGCGCTCCCCGGAATCGAGGAAGCTACGGCCGATGGCGACCGCCAGAAGGCCGGCGGCGGCGGCGGCGGTCAGCCACCAGATGTGCCAGACGAGGCCGAAACCGATGGCGACACTGATTCCGGCGAGGATCACCCCGGCGCCGGTGTTGCGCGGCATTTCGATCGACAGATAGCCTGCCAACGGCCGCTGGTAGCCGCGCGTCTTCATGTCCCACCAGGCGTCGTTTTCATACACGACCGGCGTGAAAGCGAAGTTGTACTCGGGCGGCGGGGAGGCTGTCGACCACTCCAGGGTGCGGGCGTCCCATGGATCGCCGGTCAGGTCGCGCAGCGCTTCGCGATTCCTCACGCTGACCACGATCTGGATCACGAAGCTGACGATCCCAAGCAGGATCAGGCCCGCGCCCACGGCGGCGATCACGAACCAGATTTGCAGCGAGGGGTCCTCGAAGTGGCTCATCCGCCGCGTCACCCCCATGAGGCCCAGGACATAGAGCGGCATGAAGGCCACGTAGAACCCGACCAGCCAGAACCCGAAGGACAGCCGCCCCCAGAACTCATCCAGCCGGAAGCCGAAGGCCTTCGGGAACCAGTAGTTGATCCCCGCGAACATCCCGAACACCACCCCGCCAATGATCACATTGTGGAAGTGGGCAACCAGGAACAGGCTGTTGTGCAGCACGAAGTCGGCCGCCGGAACGGCCAGCAGTACGCCGGTCATGCCGCCGATCACGAAGGTCACCATGAACCCGAGGGTCCACAGCATGGGCAGTTCCAACCGCACCCGGCCGCGGTACATCGTGAACAGCCAGTTGAAGATCTTCGCGCCCGTCGGGATCGAGATCACCATCGTGGTGATCCCAAAGAAGCCGTTGACGTCGCCACCGGCGCCCATGGTGAAGAAGTGGTGCAGCCAGACGAGGTACGAAAGCACCGTGATCGCTATCGTAGCGTAAACCATCGAGACATAGCCGAAGAGCGGCTTACGGCTGAAGGTGGGCACGATCTCGGAGAAGACGCCGAAAGCCGGCAGGATCAGGATGTAGACCTCCGGGTGACCCCAGATCCAGATCAGGTTCACGTACATCATCGGATTGCCGCCGAAATCGTTCGTGAAGAAGTGGGTCCCGACCTCACGGTCGAGTGACAGCAGCGCGAGGACCGCCGTAAGCACCGGGAAAGTGGCGACGATCAGCACATTGGTGCACAGCGCCGTCCAGGTGAACACCGGCATTTTCATCAGCGACATGCCCGGCGCGCGCATCTTGATGATGGTGACGACCAGATTGACCCCCGATAGCAGAGTGCCGACGCCGGCGATCTGCAGCGCCCAGATGTAGTAGTCGACCCCGACGCTGGGACTGAAGGCCAGGCCCGACAGCGGCGGATAGGCGAGCCAGCCGGTGCTGGCGAACTCACCGACGAACAGCGAGAGCATCAGCATCACCGCGCCCCCGGCAGTCATCCAGAAGCTGAAGTTGTTCAGGAACGGGAAAGCGACGTCGCGAGCGCCGATCTGCAGTGGGACCACGAAGTTCATCAGCCCGACGACTAGCGGCATGGCGACGAAGAAGATCATGATCACGCCGTGGGCGGTGAACAGCTGGTCATAATGGTGCGGCGGCAGGAAGCCGTGGGAGTGGCCGAACGAAAGGGCCTGCTGCGCACGCATCATCAGCGCGTCGACGAAGCCGCGAAGCAGCATCACCAGGCCAAGGATCATATACATCGCGCCGATTTTCTTGTGGTCGACGCTTGTGAACCACTCCTTCCAGAGGTAGCCCCATAGCCGGTAGCGGGTAACCCCAGCCACGACCGCCAGTCCAACCGCGGCAACGACCACGAATGTCCCGACCACGATCGGCTCGTGGAGCGGTAGGGCGTCCCAGGTGAGGCGCCCGAACAAAAGTTGGGCGAGGTCCAGACCCCCGGGCAGCGACGGATGCAGCGCGTTTTGCATGATCATTGGCCTTTACTGAGGAAGCGGCCGTTCGCCGAGCCGGGGCGCACATCGGAGGCGGACGCCATTGACATCGCCGAACCCAAATGGTCCGCGACGTGGCCGTAAGGCGGTGCGGACATATCGCCCATGCATGCGTGCCCAGGCTCGACGCACTGGTTGACCACGGTAGAAAACAGGCCGTGATCGACGGTGGCGTAGTGGCGGATCGGGACTTCGGTGCTGGGCCGCACCAGGCGGAGGTATTCGGCGTGGGTCAGCTGTCCGCCGCCGGCCCGCAGCCCGGCGACCCAGCGATCAAAGTCGCCCTGGCGCAGGCCTTCGACCCGGAAGCGCATGCCCGAAAAGCCGTCGCCGCTGTAGTTGGCCGAGAAGCCTTCTGAGACCCCCGGCCGGTTGACCACGGCGTGCAGCCGGGTCTGCATGCCCGGCATCGCATAAATCTGTCCGGCCAGGGCGGGCGCATCGAACGAGTTCATCACCGACGAAGCAGTGATGTCGAAGGCGATGGGGGTGTCGACAGGCGCGGCGAGTTCGTTGACCGTGGCGACGCCCAGATCGGGGTAGATGAACAGCCATTTCCAGTCGAGCGCGACGACCTGCACGCGCAGGGGCTTTACCCCGACGGGGACCGGCCGCCCCGCCGCGATGCGGTGCAGCTGCCGGTAGGGGTCGAGCGTATGGCTGCTGACCCAGGTCACGGACCCCAGAATAAGTATGATCGCCATCGGCGCGGCCCAGACGACGAGCTCAATGGGCATGGAGTGGCTCCAGTCCGGGGCGTAGCGGGCCCGGGTGTTCGACGCGCGATACCGCCAGGCAAACAACAGGGTGAGCACGATGACTGGCACGATGATCAGCAACATCAGTCCCGTAGCCAGCAGGATCAGGTTGCGCTCCTGCAGCGCTACATCTCCGGCCGGATTCATCACGACCATCTTGCAGGCGCAGAGCCCGAACAGGAGGGGTAGCGCTAGAATTGCCTTTGGAAACTTCACGCGAGGACCGTTTCAATCACAACTAACTCAGTGTTGCGCTGCGATACGCTTCCTCCCGCCGGGTGGGCATTGGACGGATTGTCCAAGGGCGCGCTCTCGCCAACCCCGCGTCTTCTCTCGCGCCGCTGCGGATATTCTGTTGCGTTCGGCCCTTGCCGGGTGACCCTTAGCTCAACGACCGCGAAAATCGCGGCGACCCTGGGACGGAAACGGAAGGACCGTCGATGCCACGGGACTTCGGCCCGCCGACCGAGCCGCCGGACATCTCGGTCCTGGCCGCGGCGCTCGCTTTGACGGCCGCGCTATTGGCTCGCGGTCAATTCGCGGACCCGCCCGTTGACCCGCTGAACTTCCCTCGGCAAGGGCACGGGCCACCCAGCAGTTTAGGAAGCCGCTTTGATCTGACGATAGGCTTCCAGCGCACGGGCGCGGGCCAGGGCATGATCGACGCACGGGCGTTGATAGTCTGTCCCCAGCCGGACGCCAGCGTCCTCCAGTTGGGCGGGCGATGCGGTCCAGGGCGCGTGGATCAACGCCGCCGGCAGGCGTGCGAGCTCCGGGACCCAGGCGCGAACGTAGGCGCCGTCAGGATCGAACCGCAGGCCCTGCGAAACCGGGTTAAAGACCCGGAAATAGGGGGCTGCGTCGGCTCCGCTTCCGGCCACCCACTGCCAGCCTGCGGAATTGTTCGCCAGGTCGGCGTCGACCAGCGTGTCCCAGAACCATTCTTCTCCCCGGCGCCAGTCGACGAGCAGGTGCTTGATCAGAAACGAAGCGGCGATCATCCGCACGCGGTTGTGCATCCAGCCGGTGCTCCAAAGCTGGCGCAGGCCCGCGTCGACAATCGGATAGCCGGTGCGCCCCGCGCGCCAAGCGGCCAGGGCGGGCTCGTCGTCGCGCCAGGGAAAACGGCTGTACTCGGCCCGCAGCGGAGCGGCGGGCATGTCGGTGAAATGAAACAGGAGATGGTGGCTGAATTCACGCCAGGCCAGCTCCGCCAGGAAACGCTCCGCGTCGGGGTAGAAGGGGTCCCCGTATGCCGCGGCGGCAGCGGCTGTAACCGATCGCCAGACCTGCCAGGGGCCGATCTCGCCGAAATGCAGATGCGGCGACAGGCGCGAGGTACCTGACCGGCCGGGGATATTACGCTCGACCGCGTAGCCGTCCATCGCCCCGTCAATAAACGCCATGAGGCGGTTTTCGGCGCCAGACTCGCCCGGTGACCATTCCGCCGCCAGGCCACGAGCCCAATCCCGCCGCGACGGCCGCAGACGCCAGTCGCCCAGAGTTTCGCTCTTTAGCCCCGGCGCCGGGGGGGCTATCCGCACCGGCTTGGCGCAGGCCGGTGGCGCGATCGCCTTCGCCCGCAGCGCCCTCCAGAAGGGCGTGAACACCTTGTAGGGTCCTTCGGGGCGATCGGGAAACCGCGCCGGCTCCACCAGGAGAGCCGCGTTGAACGTTCGAACGTCGACGCCCTGAGCGCTCAGCGCCGACTTGAGCTTAGTGTCGCGCCGCACCGCCCATGGCTCGTAGCGGCTGTTCCAGACGATGGCGCGGGCCCCACTCTCGGCGAGCACTT
>JAYTXV010000425.1:0-19937 GCA_043742805.1 Caulobacteraceae bacterium
AGTGAGGCTGACGTTCCCCGACTCGTTGGTCAATCCGGCCACCGTCAGGGCCTGGTGGTCCCTCAGAACAATGTCGCCGCCGCCGGTGTTGCTGAAAAGCCCGAAGGTTCCGATCGCATTGGCCGTGTTGTTGAACGACGCCCCGCCCACCGACGACCCTGTCAGTGTCGCCGCCGTGATCGTCGCCGTATCCGCGGCGATCGTCCCAACCGACTTCAGGGTCAGCACGTGAGTAAGACCAGCGTTCAGAGCGCCGGTCACCGTCAGGTTGCCCGCCGTCGTGCTCAGCGTCAAAGCCCCATTGCCCTGGCTGAGGCTGCCGCCGTCGATCGTGACCGCCTGATTGTCGTTGAACGAGATGCCGCCCACGCCTGTGTTGATCAGGGACGTGACCGTATCGACCCTGTTGGCGCCAGCCAGAACCATGCCGCCCGTCGATCTAACCGACAAGTTCGACGCCTTGAGCACCCCACCCGCCGCCTCCGTCACCGTCGATCCGCCGGTTATGGTCAGGGCCTGGCCGGAGTTGTCGATCGTTCCGGTCAGGCTCAGCGTCGTTGCGCCGTCCGCCAGCGCTATCGCCCCGCCGGTGTCGGAATAGGGACCAAACGCGCCGATCGCATTGGCCGTGTTGTTGAACGACGCCCCGCCTACCGACGAGCCCGTCAGGGTTCCAGCCGTGATCGTCGCCGTGTCGGCGGCGATCGTCCCGGTCGAGGTCAGAGTCAGAGTTCCGGTCCCGATGTCCACCAGGCCGGTAACCGTCAGGCCCTGGCCCTCCGAGAAGCCCTGGCCGTCCGCCACCGTCACATTGCCGTTCGCCGTGTCCTTGAACGCTCCGAACGTTCCAATCGCATTGGCCGTATTGTTGAACGATGCGCCGCCAACCGACGAGCCCGTCAGCGTCGCCGCCGTGATCGTCGCCGTATCCGCGGCGATCGCCCCAGTCGAAGTCAGCGTCAGGGTTCCGGCCCCGATGTTCACCAAGCCGGCGACTTTGAGGCCTTGGCCATCGGACACCGTCACATTGCCGTTCGCCGTGTCCTTAAACGCTCCGAACGTTCCAATCGCATTGGCCGTGTTGTTGAACGACGCCCCGCCTACCGACGAGCCCGTCAGGGTCACCGCTTGGATATAGCCAAAGGACTGGGTGATCACACCGCCGGCGTTCATAAAGACTGTCCCAACCGGCGCGCGCACGGGCGCAGCCAGGGTTAAGGCGCCCGTCGTCGTCAGGGTAAGATCACCCCCACAGGCGAAATTGGCCGCCGCGCCCGTGACTGTCAGGGCGCTGGCGTCGTTGATCGCAACACTGCCACCGGCCAAGTTGACGAAGCCGGTCAGTCTGTCGAACGCATTGGCGCCAATCAGTGACGCGCCGCCGAATGAGGAGCCGGTCAGGCTGGACGCGGTTATTACCCCGGCGGTCTGGCTTATCGAACCAGTGGATATCAGGGCCACCGCGCCCGCCGCACCGGTGCTGATTGCGCCGCTGAGGACGATATTGCCGTTGAGGTCGATCGCGGCCCCCGAGGCGACCACAACTCCGGACAGATCGATCAGGCTGGAAGCGGCGGAAAGTTTGGTCTTCAGCGTGGTGATGTTGTCCGACAACAGATTGAGGTCGGCGACAGCCGTGTTGCGGGTGGCCAGAACGCCCGAGGCGGTGACGGTTCCGTGGATGAACACGCCGCCATCGGCCAGAAACCAGATATTGCCGCCGGTCGTGCCATTGAACACGCCATTGACGGCGCCCCCGGTCTCAACGGTGATCGCGCCGCCCTTGACCCGGTTTAGCACCACGTCCGCGGCGGAACCCGCGAATTTGAAATTGACCGTATTGCCCGACGTGACATCGAAACTGGTCCAGTCGATCAGAGTCCGCGGGGCCGTAAGGGCCACGTTCGCGGTAAGGCCGGCGGCGCCGGTAGTTGCGTAGGTGGCCGTGCCCGCGGTCACCGCGCCGGCGTTCAGAACGTGGGTGTTGATCGACCCGGAACCGACCTTGGACAGGTCCGTGGTCAACTGAGTAGGGAGACCGGCCGCCGAAACGGCGCCGGATGTCAGGATCACCAGCGCCGAGCCACCCAGCAAAACAACGTTGAGTCCTGAACGGGACCTGGCGGTAGGTCTGGCGGCGCTGTTGATGGTCATGCGTCTATCCCTAATCGCTAACGTAGCACGATCAATGCGTGACAATGACCTGGAGAAGCCAGCGCCCGGGCGGTTTCGACATCTCGCCGGCGAAAGTCCTGTCGAGGGGCCGGGCGTAGGCGAAGTCTACCCGGATGCTGTCGCCTTTCGTGTCGTAGGGCAGGCGGAATTCCAGGCCGCCGCCCACCGAGCGCAGGGTGACGTCCTGGGAGCCCGAATCCAGATTGGTCACCTTGGCCACGTCATAGAAGGTGTAGGGCGTGACCTTCAGTCGTTTGGCGAAGGTTATGGGACCCACCTCGATCTTGAATTCGCCCGCCGCGACCCGGTCCCCGGAGGCAGCGCTCGGATCATAGCCGCGCCCGATGGTCAGATTCCCAATCGCCTGTTCCTCATAGGCGAGCAGGGGCCTGTCGGCCCACTGACCCATGAAATGGCCGCTGAGCGTGAAGGGGAAAAAATTCCCGTCCAGAGGCTCGACCCGCAGCAGGCCGTGGGCCTCGCCACGCATGACCCAGGCGTCCGCCCGGCCCTGGGTGCGGGACAGCGACTGGACCCCGGCCTCGCTGGCGCCGAGTACCTCGAGACCCTTTCGTCCCTCCACCGAGATGTCGGCCTCGGCGGTGAACAGATGATTGCCGGCCTGCCGATCAAAGGCGGCCACGCTGGCGTCGGTCCTGACCCAAGCCACCCTAAGGGTGTCATCGGCCAGGGGCTGGCCGCCGGGAAAGACCGTGGACTGGTTGATGAAATCCATGCCCGACGAGACGACCACTGTCTGCCGCTGCAAACGAATGAGCGGATAGTCCAGTTCGAAGGTTCCGGAGAAGGAAGAACCTTCGAGCTTCAGTTGCTTGAGCGTATCGCCGGGGCTGGAATGGCCATAGGCAAATGACGCCTGCGCGAACAGGCCGCTGTCGCCGATCCGGGCGGACTCCATGATCTGGGCCACCTGCTGGCGGTTGTTGCCAAGGGTCGTGTAGGCGATCAGCGATGTGCGTTCGCCCAATGGCGTGAAGCCGTTAAAATCGACCCGCGCGATGCCGCTCCAGGGTCCCAGGATCTTCGAGTTGGTGTTCGAGACTTCGGCCACCTCGTCCAGGGTGGTCTTGCGCAAGATGACTACCAGATCCAGCCCCTCGGCCGGGGCGCCGGGCGCGGTGGAGTGGACGATTTTCGCCTGGGCCTGAATGCCCGGGATATCGTTGACCAGAAGCAGCCACCGCTGGACCTGATCCAGTTGAAAGGTGTCGCTGTGCCGCAGATGGTTGAGGAAGGCCTCGACCTTGGCCTGGGCGGGACCAATCCCCTCGCCCTCATACCGCACCGAAACGATCTTCGCAGCGATGACCCGGAAGGTCACCGACCCGTCGGTGATGGTCTGGGGTGGGATGATCACCCGGGCCAGCACACCCCTGCGGAACAGACGCAGAGCCAGACGTTCGCGGATATCGCAGAGCTCCCGAGGCGTGATGCGTTTGCCCAGAGCGTCCGCCCAGGCGGTCCGCTCATCGTGTTCCGACAAAACCTTGGCATTGTCCTCGATCTTGCCCTGATGAAACTCGAACCCCAGGCTCGGGTCGTCGGAAAGCTGGCAGACCTCCTTAGCCGGTCCGGAAAACACGTCATTGGGCCGTTGATGACGCACGGCCTCGACCTGGCCGCTCGGATTCACCTGTTCGCGAGATTGTCCGGTGACGGCATGTTCAGCAGGGGATCCCGGGGGGGGCTGTGATCCCGCTGCGACCTGCCCGACAGCGCCGCCCACCGATAGGATAAGGCCCATGGCCATGGCCCCGCCCAAACCGGCGCGCCGAATATGACTTTCAAACATACGTCCCCCTGCTTTAGCGTCCTCCTTGCCCGCGCGTGTCAGGGGCCCCTCCGACTCTCGGGTGCGAGGCCGCCGCAGACAAGCTTAGTTGAGCAGGCGCGCCTCTATGCGCCGGTTACGAGGATCATTGGGCATATTCGGCAGGGCAAGACCGTCGGCGCCAAAACCCCTGGCTTCCAGACGGGCTGCGGGAACGCCATGCGACGTCAGGAAAGCTTTGACTGTTTCGGCACGAGCCTGGGAAATAGACTTGTTCTTTTCAGGCGATCCCGATGCGTCGGTGTGCCCGCCGATCTCATAGCGCCTGCGAGCCTGACTTGGGTCCCGCAACCCG
Organism: Caulobacteraceae bacterium; assembly: GCA_043742805.1. GTDB lineage: Bacteria > Pseudomonadota > Alphaproteobacteria > Caulobacterales > Caulobacteraceae > Acaudatibacter. The sequence continues at coordinate 4,323 of JAYTXV010000425.1, forward strand.
GCCGCGAACTGCATCAGCTTGGCCTCGCCCTCGGAGGTGAGTTCGGTCGAACCGGTCTTGAAGGTAACCTTGAGATCGCAGAGCGAGCCGCACCGCAGGGGTTCCGTGACTAGGGCGGGCCTGACCCCGCGGGCGCCGATGGCTGTCGGCGTCGGCGTGGGCGCCTTGACGGCTGCGCCCTGCGGCTTCGCCGCCGAACCGGAAAACAGGGTGAAGCCGCGTGTCGAGGTGCTGTCGTCGACGTTCGGACAGGCGCCCGATCCGTCGCGTTCCTCACCGTTCTCGCAGGGTCCGCCACTGGCGGGTTCGTCAGCCCGGGCCATGGCGACACGTTGGACTTCAATCGCATAGCCGTGACCCGGATGCGCCAGGGGACTGGCGCCCAGAACTGGTCCCGCGAGCGCCAGAACACTCAAAATACATGCTGATATCGCAAGCTTCATGAGGCTCTCTCCAGTCGCAATTCTGTTAACACTTCCGCACCGTTTCGGCAAAGAGCAGGCTATTGGTAATAGGCTGTTCGAAGCCAAGCGGATCATCTATTCCCACTCGTGGCGCCCCGCGAGCGAATTACGGCGGCCCGCTCCAGCGGCAGGCGATCGTTGCCGAAGAACATATCCGTCCCACCCACGGAAACGGTCGGAAAGCCGGATCCGCCTCGGGTCATCACCTCGTCGGTATTGGCCTTCAGAGCTGGCTTGACGTTCGGTTCGGCGATCCTCGCGAACACCCGGGCCGGATCCACGCCAACCGCATGGCACACGCCTTCCAGCACCGTGTCGCGGGAAAGGTCCTCATCCTGGCCCCAAAAGACCTCGAAGGCAGTACGGGCGAAGGCGACGAGCTTGCCCTAGGGCGTAAGCAGAATGCAGGCGCGCACCGCCTTGACGCTGTTAACCCGGAAGACCGTGGGTGGCATCTTGATCACCAGCCCCGCCTCCCGCGCCCAATCCTGGATGTCCTTGAGCCTGTAGGCGGCCTTGGTCGGCACGGGGTGTTCGCGGTTCGTATAGACGCTGGGGTTCACCGTGTTGAACACACCGACCACCAGGATCGGCCGCCGGTCGACGGCTTCGCCGAGTTGTTCCGCCAAGGGCTGGAGATTGTGGAAGGCCAGATAGACCCAGGGGCTGGAAACGTCGAAAAACACTTCGATCGTTGCGCCGCGCTCCATCTTCGACCCGGGTCGGCCACCCCCCGAAAATCTTAACTCTGGCGAAGGAATGCTGTGCTGCCACGTCAAGTTCGGTCGGTTAGGCCATCCGGCGAAGGCGGGACATCATGACCGATCACATCTCCTCGGGCGTCGGTTTGTTGGGCCGCGCCCAGGCCCCGACCCAGAGGCCAAGCCGATCCGGGCTGCTTCGGCGTCTTGGGCGCGAGCCCTTGCTGCACTTCGCGGTGGCCGGAGGCTTGCTGGTCCTGGCGGCATGGGTCCACGCCGACGCCACCGATCACCACCGTATAACGGTCGATGCCGCCCAGGTCGCGCGGATCGACCAGACCTGGCGACTACAGAATGGATCGCCGCCGTCGGCGGCCATGCGCGAGTTTCTGGTCCGCAAATGGATCGAGGAAGAGGTTCTGTATCGCGAAGGCGTGGCGCGGAGCCTCGACCGCGACGACGAAATCATCCGCCGTCGCGTCGTGCAAAAGATGCAATTCCTGAGCCAGGACCTGGCCACGCCGCCCGCGCCGGCCGAGGCGGATCTTCGGGCCTACTTCCAGGGTCATGCGAGCGCCTACCGTACGGTTGAAAGGGTCACCTTCAGCCACATCTTCTTCAGCTCCGATGGCCGAGGCGGCGCCGCGGCGCGGGGTTCGGCGTCCGCTGTCATGAACACCCTGTCGCCCCAGATCGTCAGGGCGCCCGAGCGCGGCGACGCTTTCCCCGACCGCTACGACTACGCCAGCCTCGGCCCGACCGACGCAGCGCGCCTGTTCGGGCGTTCGCCGATGGCATCGGCGGTGTTTTCGGCCCCGGTCGGCCAATGGTCGGGTCCCTATCAGTCAGGATTCGGCTGGCATCTGGTCCGGGTGGACAGCCGCGCGTCGTCGACCCTGCCCTCGTTCGACACGGTGGCTGATCGCGTCCGCGCCGACTATCTGACCGAGGCCGCCGCCGAGGCCGACCGCCGCGCCCAGAACGACCTCGAACGGCGATATACGGTGGTGCGCGCCGATCAGGGCGCGAGGCGGTGATAGGCCGGCTGATCCTCGCGATCGCGGCAATCCTTTGGGCGCAGGCCGCCCTCGGCCATGAGGTCAGGCCCGGCTATCTGGAGATCACCCGGCCGTCGTCCAACCACTACCGCCTGCTGTGGAAACAACCCGCCGTGGGCCCGATGGCCGCGCGCCTGCAGCCCAGACTTTCCAATGGCTGGCTGGACCGCCCGCCGACGAGCCAGTCACTCGGGGACGGCTACCGGCTGGCCGCCTGGGATGTCGCCTCCTCCGACCCAACGGCCTTGAGGGGGCGGTCAATCACGATCGACGGCCTGGCCGACGGTCTTGGCGGGCCGCTCTCCGACGTTCTGGTGCATGTGGATGTGGGCGATGGCCAGAGACTCCAGACCATTCTGCGCCCGGATCGGCCCAGGGTAATCCTGGACTTCGCCACCAGATCAGGGCTGGCGCCGATGGCATACCTCCGCCTGGGAATCGAGCACATACTGAGCGGTTTCGACCATCTCAGTTTCGTCCTCGGCCTGTTGTTGCTGGTAGGTTTCCGCCGCCGGCTGCTGACGGCCATCACCGCCTTCACGGTCGCACACTCCATCACCCTGGCCGCCACGGCGCTTGGCGTCGTTCGCGTCGATCCGCCGCTGGTGGAGGCGATGGTGGCTATGAGCATCCTTTTTCTAGCCGCTGAACTGGTGCGGGTGCGTCAGGGGAACCCGGGCCTGACCTCGTCTTATCCCTGGCTGATCGCCTTCGCCTTTGGCCTTTTGCACGGCTTCGCCTTCGCCGGCGCCCTGGCCGATGTCGGCCTGCCCAAGGACGCTATTCCGCTTTCGCTGTTCCTGTTCAACCTGGGTGTCGAGATCGGACAGCTGGTCTTTGTCGGCGCGGCCTGGGCGGCGACCTGGATCACCGCGCGAGCTGTGCGGAGTCTGCCCAGCGTCGCGGCGGCCCTAGCCCGCGCCGTTCCACCCTATGCCATCGGCTCGCTTGCCGCCTTTTGGCTTTGGGAACGGCTGACCCCGATCTTCGCCTGACCAGTCATCCTCAATCGTCCGCAGGAACGCCGACCATGAAACGACCCAGCCCTAAACTGATCGCCGTCCTGCTCTCGACCACCGCCCTGGCGGTGGGTGGCCTCGGCTTCGTGGGGCTGCAGGGCCGCCATGCGCCAGCCCCCGGCGCCGCGGCGGCCCAGGCGCCGATCAACGCCGCCCCAGATCGCCAAGCCTATTTTGGCGATCTGCACCTGCACACCACCCTGTCGTTCGACGCCTATGCGCTGATGGGGACCAAGACCACGCCAGAGGAGGCCTATCGCTTCGCCCGGGGCGAGCCGATCACCTACATGGGCCACACCGTGCAGAGGTCCGAGCCGTTGGATTTCACCGCGGTGACCGACCACTCGGAGTTCATGGGGGTGCTGAACCAGCTGGGCGATCCAGACAGCGTGCTGTCAAAAAGCCCGCTTGGCGAGCGCTTTCGCAATGAGCCGCTGAAAGCGTTCTTCGAACTCACCGATTTCTGGCGGCACAAGAACACTCCGCCGTCCGAGCTGAACGCCAAGGACAGGATGGCCTCGACCTGGACGCGAGAAGTGACAGCCGCCAACGGCGCCTATCAGCCGGGCAAGTTCACCACCTTCGTCGCCTATGAGTGGACGTCGATGCCCGACGCCAAGTTTAACCTGCACCGCAACGTGATCTTCAGGGATGCTCCACCGGCCATGCCGTTCTCGTCGGCCGACTCGATCCAGCCGGAAGACCTGTGGACCTATCTCGAAAACCAGCGGGCCATGGGGATCGAGGGACTGGCCATTCCCCACAACGCCAACGCCAGCGGTGGACTGATGTTTGACTGGAAGGACAGCGCCGGCCACGCGATCAGCGAGGCCTACGCCCAGCGCCGGGCGCTGAACGAGCCGCTGACAGAAATCTACCAGAACAAGGGTGGTTCGGAGACCGTGCCGGAACTGTCTTCAAGCGACGAGTTCGCCAATTTCGAGGTTATGGAGCAGTTGCTGACCGGCGGTCCGAGCCCCGTGAACGGCAGCTATGTGCGGCAGGCCCTGGGCCGAGGCCTGATCATCGAGCATCGGGTTGGGGCCAATCCTTACAAGCTCGGCATCGTCGGCGCGACGGATTTTCACAACGGCCTGAGCACCGGGCGGGAAGACGAATACGCCGGCGGCGTGTTCGGCGTTGACCCCCGGGCCGATTTGCCAGATCTGGCCCACGCCAAGGAACAGTTGGGCGGCAAACGCGCCCGGCCCGACTCCGCGGCTGGCGCCGACCATGCGGGCGGAGCGTCCGAGGAGCTGTTCAGCGATCCTTCGATCTTTGGTTCCGGCGGCATGACCGGCGTTTGGGCCGAGCGCAACAACCGCGAGTCGATCTACGCGGCCCTTCGCCGCCGGGAGACCTTCGCCACCTCCGGAGACCGGCTTAAAATCCGCTTCTTCGGTGGCTGGAACTATGGCGCCCACTTGGTGAAGGACGCCGATTGGGTGGCCAAGGCCTATGCCGGTGGCGTTCCCATGGGTGGCGACCTGCCTCAGAGGACGTCCGGCCGGGCGCCGGCCTTCGTGGTCTGGGCGGTCAAGGACCCCAACACCGGCAATCTGGACCGGGTGCAGATCGTCAAGGTCTGGCTGGACGGTGACAACTATAAGGAAAAAGTGTTTGACGTCGCCTGGTCCGGCGCCCGCAAACCCGACCCCGCCACGGGCAAGGTTCCCGCCGTCGGCAATACCGTCGATCTGCACACCGCCACCTACAAGAACACCATCGGCGCCGGGCAACTGGGCGCGGTCTGGCGCGACGCGGAATTCAGAGCGGGCACGCCGGCCGTCTACTACGCTAGGGTCCTGGAGATCCCCACGCCCCGCTGGACCACCATCCTGGCCGCCAAACGGGGGCTTCCCATCCCCACACACGGCCCCTCGACGATTCAGGAACGCGCCTGGTCCTCGCCGATCTGGTATGAACCACCTGGGGCCGCCAAGACCGCGAGGATCGATGGCGACCGGGCGACTAAAGCCGCACGGTCGTATTGAGCACACGGCGCCGGGCGGCGGAAATCCCGGCGCCCGGCCCGATAGGTTCCACCCTCAGATCAGTATCATTTTGGACGGAATAGTCTTAAATTCAATTCCGACCTAGATCCAAGAATTCAGAACTTGACTTTACCTTTGGATCTGTTCCACTTAGAGGCGTCCGGCGCTAGTATTTGACGCGGAAGGTCGCCCCGAAGGCGCGGGGATCGCCCAACTGGGAGAACAAAGCGCCGGTGTTGCCCGTGCCGGCGCTGGTGAAGGTGAAGTATTTTTCGTCGGCAAGGTTCTTGACCCAGACATAGGCGCTCCAGGCCGATCTGGCGCTGCGCACGCCCAGGCGGGCGTTGACCAAGCTCAACGCCGGTAACTTCGAATAGATCGAATCCGTGGCCGCCGAATAGAGCGAGGAGCGGAAGGTATAGTCGAACCCGCCGAACGCCTCGACGGCGTCGGTGATCGGTCGGTGGTATTCGCCGCCCACCGACGCCGACCAGCGCGGCACGCCGGCCAGGTCGGCGCCGCTAAGGTCGCACCGCGGCGACGTGATTCTCTCGAGCCCGCAGACGCCGTTGATAAACGAGTCATAGATCGCGTCGTCGTAGGTGAGGGAGCTGTAGAGATTCAGATTTTCACCGAGTCGCGCGGTGGCGTCGACCTCGACACCCCGCGACCGCACCTTTGGGACGTTGGAGAGATATTGCTTGCCGATGACCGGGTCGATCAGATTGGCCTGATAGTTTTGATCGTTCTGCCAGAACAAATCGCCGTTCAGGGTGACGGCGCCGTCGAACAGGCGAGTCTTGAGGCCCACCTCATAGGCGTCGAGGGTTTCCGGGGCGATTATCGAATTGGCCCCCGCAGGCAGTTGCGTCAGGTTGAGGCCGCCGGATTTGTCGCCCCGCGTATAATTGGCATAGGCCATGATGTCGGGCGTGATCTGATAGGAGATATCGGCCAGTCCCGACACAGCCCCGTCGTCAAAACCGACATTGAATGCCGTGGATATACCTAGCGCGGCGCGAAGCGGGGCCAGGGCCGCCAGCGCGCCGGTCAGCGGCGACCCGCCGGAAGCCACCTGGCTGAACAGCCCACGCTTGTGATCATAGGTGTAGCGCAGGCCGCCGGTGAGTTTCAGCCGTGAGGTCACGTGCCAGACGGCCTGGCCGAAGGCCGCGAGGCTGGTGGTGTGATAGGTGCCTTTCGAGTCAATCGTGTAACCGTCGGCGATGATCGAGGGCCGGGTCGCGCCCAGAATGAAGGCGGCCCCGGCATTGCCGTAGCTGGTGGTGGTGACCGCCTTCATCTGCTCGCTGAACAGATACAATCCGCCCAAATAGTCGATCGGCCCCGACCCCGACGACGCTAGGCGGAACTCCTGGGTGAACTGCCGCTCATGGTCGCCGTTCTGAGCCTTGGTGAGGACCGAAATGGGGGTATTGTCCGCATCATTGGCGGGATACCAATTCCAGTATCGCCATGCGGTCAGGGAAGTCAGAATCATGCCCGGCAGTGTCCAGTCGACCTGGGACGACACGCCGCCGGCCTCCTGCCGCGCCTGAACGGTGGAATTGACGTCGGCCTGGCGGGAGAAGGGATCAACCGTAGGTGTGTAGCCGAATGATTGGGCCAGGGCGCGGAAGTCCTTGCCATTGGGCGGCGAGATGATCCCGGACAGAATCAAGACGCAGCAGTTGGTGTCCTGTTTGCTGAAATCGCCAATCAGGCGCGCCTTGATATTATCGGTAGGCTGGTAGAGCAACTGAGCGCGAATAGAGCGATTGCGGTAGGCGTTGACGCGGTTGCCGCCGTCCTGATTGACCAGCAGGCCCCCGCGGGTGGTGGTGGCGATCGACAGGCGGCCGGCCAGCTTGTTGGCGATGATCGGCCCGGCCACCGCGCCCTTGAACTGGAAATAGCCCAGATTGCCGCCCGAAGCCTCGGCCGTAACCTCCGGGGTAAACGAGGGACCCAGGGTAGTGATGTTGATGGCCCCGGCGGTGGTGTTCTTGCCGAACAGGGTGCCCTGGGGACCGCGCAACACCTCGACCCGGTCGATATCGACAAGATCGAAGGTCGTGGTCGCAGGCCGCGAATAATAGACCCCGTCGACATAGAACCCGACACCCGGCTCGATGCCGTCGTTGGCGAGGCCGACATTGTTGCCGATGCCGCGCACATTTATATTGGCATTGCGGGCGTTGAAGAAGGTGAACTGCACGCTGGGGACGAACTGTGAAATCTGGGCGATGTTGGAAGTGTTGGTCTTGTTGATGAAATCGCCGCCGATCACCGAAACGGCGACCGGCACCTTTTGAACGTCCTCCGTGCGGTGGCGGGCGGTGATCACCACCTCGCCCGTCGACTCGGCGCCGGCGTCGTCCGACGCGGCGACCTCGTTGGACACCGCGATCAGCCGAGCCGGCGGTGGGGTCTGGGCAAGAGCGGGCGGGCAAAGCGCCGGAAAGATCAGCGCGGTTGTGGCGAGCAGCAGGGCCGCGCCCTTCGGTCGTCGGCGGTAGTCCAAGGTCATCGGAGGCTCCGTTGAAGAATCTGGGCCGGCTATTCGGCGGGAACAGGGAATGCGAGGGGACCGACGGGCGGAGCCGCTTGGCGCCGGTGTTCGTCGAAGGTGAAGCCGTGCATCAGGGATGCGGACAGGGCGTGGGCGGCGGCGGGGCCTAAGGCGAAGACCAGCTTCAAACCCAACAGGGCTTCGGGGCTGTTGTGGGCGCCGGGTCGGAAGCCGAGGACGGCGACAAGCGGCAGAGCAAGGCCTACGCCAGCCGCGGCGGCGAGCTTGGCCGACATGCTGAACATCGAGAACAGCAGGCCGGGCCGTTCTCGACCGCTCTCAAGCGCCTGATTGTCAGCCAAGTCCGCGACAATGGCGCGCAGCATCAGGTTGCCCGAACCCTGGGCGAGCCCTTGAGCAACGGTCAGCATCACCACCCAGGCCAGCGCCCAGGCCGGCGCATTGGGGACCGCCAGCAGCAGACCCAGATTGATCGCCACCTGGGTTAACTCGCCTACCACGGCGGCGCGGCTCTTGCCGATCCGATAGCCTATGCGCAGCCAGATCGGCGCGGCGAACATCCCGAACACGAACTGCAGCAGAAACAGCGCCGCGCCCCACTTCGGTTGGCCGAGGTAAGCAACCACGAAGAACACGAACAGGGAGCTGCGGATGGTCTGGGCAAGAGTGATGGCGAAATCGGAGGCCAGCACCCGACGAAGCCAACGGTCCCCGGCCAAGGCCTCGATGGCGCGCAACAGGTTGGGCCGCGGCAAGGCGAGCTTGGCCGGGGCCACCAGTTGCTCGGGCGTCATCAGCACCAGTAACAGGGCCGGCGCCAGGGTGATCAGGGTGAACAGCCCCATGGCGTGGACATCGGCGCGGGGGCTGGCGCGGGCGCCTTGATCGAGCAGGGCCGGCAGCACCAGCACCGCCACATAGCCTATCGCAGAACCGGTCTGGACGAAGGCCTGGACCCGGCTGCGTCCATGATATTGCGCCGACAGCGCCCCGCTCCAGGCCAGGAACGGAATCTGCATCATGGTCCAGCCCAGATAGAAGGCGAACAGCCATCCGCCGAGATAGAGAGCGGTAGGCGGGCCGGCAGGCATGAACAGCGCCACCGTCGAGGCGGCGAAGACCACCGCGCCAGCCGCGATCCAGGGTTTGCGACGGCCGAACCGGGTCCGCGTGCGATCTGAGAGCACGCCGATCAGCGGGTCGGAGATTGTGTCCCACAGACGGGTCAGCAGGAAGACCCCGCCGACGACCGTCAGCCCGAGCGACTGGGCGTAGAAGGCTGGCACATAGACTGCCAGAGGCAGGCCCGCGCCCGCCAGGGGCAGGGCCAGGGAGGCGAACGCGGCCAGGCGCCAAGCGGGCAGCCGGGCGTCATCCGCGCCGGAACCGAGTCGGCGAAACATAGCTTTGCTTTCGTGAGATAAGGCTTGGATGCCCCGGCGGCGGCGCGAGAGGCGCGCCGCCGCCGGGGTCCACGGCTATTCGGCGGCCAGAGCCGAAACCATCGGCTCGGGCTTGTGCGTGACGCTGGAGCGGCCATCCAGGCCCACCGGCGCGTCTCCCGCCAGGGTCACGCGGCGCATCACGCGCCGCTGGGCGCCGTAGTCGTTGATCGCATAGTGCTGGGTGGCGCGGTTGTCCCAGATGGCGACGTCACCCTCCGCCCAGCGCCACCGGACCGTGTTTTCCAGCCTGGTGATGTGGTCCTGTAGGATGGCGAACAGGCGCGCGGAGTCAGCGGAATTGAAGCCCACGAACTGCTTGAAGAAGCTGCCGAGGACCAGCGTCTTCTCGCCGGTTTCCGGGTGGATACGGACCACCGGGTGCTCGGTTTCATAGACCGTGGAGGCGAACACCTCGCGATAGCGCTTGATCTGTTCGGTGGTGGCGTCGGCGCGGTTGGCCGCATAGTCATAGAGATTGGAATGGATTGCCCGCAGAGTGTCGGCCAAGGCGCTCAGCGGCGGGGGCAAGGCCTGATAAGCTGCGGCGGTATTGGCCCAGACGGTGTCGCCCCCGGAGGCTGGCACGGTCACCGCGCGCAGGATCGAGGCCTTGGGATAGGCAGCCACGAAGGTGACGTCGGTGTGCCAGGTGTTGGCCCGGCCGCCGTGTTCTGAATCCAGTTTGAACAGATAGCTTGAGCCGCTCTTGGCCGGCACGGTGGGGTGAGTGACGGGCACACCCAGGGTGGCGGCGAACGCCTCCTGGCCGACATCATCAAGGTGGTTCTGGCAGCGAAAAAACAGCACCTTGTGCCGGCTTAGCGCCCGCAGGATCGCCGCCGCGGTCGTCCCGCTCAGATCGCCACCCAGCCTGATCCCGCGAACTTCGGCACCGATACGGCCGGCCACGGGGATCAGATTTTCTTGAAGATTGTCCGGATCGATAGCGCCATCGGCGGCCATGAAAAACTCCTGTTCAAATCCACGCCGCGAGACATCCAGCCCCCGACGCGTCCCTGACCATGGCGATGGGCGCCCCCCTGTTCAAAATAGTTTTTCTGTCGACGAGATTAGGTGGGTCCGCGAGCCTCAGGGGCGCCAGACGCCGGCCACGAGCGCCGCGAACAGGATCAGACCGGCGGCGGTGTTGGACTTGAACAGGGCCAGGGCCAGAACCGAGTCTTCGACGCGCAGCTTTCTGGCCTGCCAGGCGAGGTGCAGGCCAAAGCCGACGGCGCCGACGGTAAACAGCGGCCCCAGGCCGGCGAGCCACCCCGCCGACAGGGCCAGGGCCAGACTGGCGGCGTAGAAGCCGGTCACCGCCCTGGGCGCGGCGCCGCCCAGGCGCAGGGCTGAAGACTTGACTCCGATCAGGGCGTCGTCCTCCATATCCTGAACCGCGTAGATGGTATCGTAGCCGAGGGTCCAAAGGACGCCGGCCGCGTAAAGCAGAACCGCGGGCCAGGGCAGGGGCTCGACCTGGGCCGAAAGGTGCGTTCCGACCAGACCCGCCCCCGCGACCAACGCCAGGATCATAACCAGGGACGGCCCTCCAAGCGCCGCGGCGAAACCCATCAGCGCACCCCAGTTAAAGGTCAGACCGAGCCAGGCCTGCGGCCACCAGGTGATCCGCTTCATGAATGGATAGGCCGCCACCAGACCCAGCGACGCCACGCCCAGGTAGAAACACAACAGGTTCAGGCTGAGCAGAATGCCCATACCGCCCAGGGCGCAGGCGACCAGAAAGATCCAGGCTCCCCGGACAGTGACCTGACCCGAGGCGAGCGGCCGGCCGGCGGTGCGGGCGACGCGGGCGTCGAAATCCTTATCGATGATGTCGTTGAAGGCGCAGCCGGCGGCGCGCATGAGGCTCGATCCTGCCGCGAACAGGGCCAGCAGCCGAAGGTCAGGCGCCTCGCCGCGCATCGCGCCGGCCAGGGCGATGCCCTGCCAGCCCGGCAGCATTAAAAGCCAAATTCCTGTCGGACGATCAAGGCGCCCCAGCTTCAGCCACGGCCGCCACGCCAGCGGTGCGTGGCGATCCACCCAGTTGGTCGGCGCGGCGTCGGGAAGCGGCAAGGTCACGCCTCCCTCAAACGCCGCTCCCGCGGCGATGGCAAGACCAGTGTCTTTTTTGCGTCATTCCGCAATGGCAAGGCCCGGCCTCATCCCATCAACCGGCCAGAAAGGGTCAGGCAGGCTGCCTCATGGATCAGTCCGACGACACCGCAGGTCTACTCCGCTCGAAAGGGCTGGCGTCGGCGGGTGCGATGCTCCCCTCCCGCCGCCTCACTGATTCCAATCTCATGCGGCCGTCTTGCCCAAGGATGCCGAAAGCACTGACCGTTAAGGAGGATATGGCTACCGGCTGAGCGAAAAAGCCTGTGGCTTTTTCGACACGCGCGGCAGCGGAGTGAGCGGAGTTCGAATCCCGCTATTGCTCATTGTGTCAGTTTGGAAAAAGGTGACCCGGCGAAATCAGTACTCCGCCGGGCCAGTTACGCCGCGAGAACGGGGGGGATACCCGCGGACAACCCACTATGTGTTGTCCGCGGGGGGTCGCGTCAATATGCCCTGCCACAATTTTTTGCATGTTTTCACAATTCGCCGCCCAAGAACGGCAAATCGCGGGGCTTTCGAGGCGTGGGCCGTGGCGTCGAGGCCAGCTGCGGCGACGCGCCTTGAGGTCAGCCTCCGCGGCTGAGGCCGCGAACAAGATTCGCATTGAACCGCTGGAAAGCTGGATTGACGAAGCCTTCCTTGCCCAGGCCCCAGACCCAGCGCACCGACCCGGCGTTGAACACCTGGGCGCCGGCCGGCGATGTGAACAGGGTGGACTCGGCGACGCCGCGCCCGCCATCGTCGCCGACCGCCTCGCCGCGGAAGAGCACGGTGACCCGGCTGGGATCAACCGCCGGATCCAGCGATTGCCCGGCCACCCATAAACGCTTGCCGTCGCCGTCCGGGTCTCGGTTGTCCCACTCATAGCCAATCACATCCGCGGCGACATCACCGACCTTCCAGCCCGTGCCGGCGAAAAACGGCAGATCGGTGCGAAGCACCTTGAAGGCCGGCCGCTCCGGGCTGGCGCCCTCGAACCAGTTCTGGAACGCGGCGCCTATCAGCATGGTCTCGGGCCGCCGGCCGTCGGTGCGGAACAGGTTGGTGGTCAGGCGGCGGGGGTCGAGCTTGCCGGCCCGGCCGACGATGGGGTCGAAGGACGTCTTATAGCAAACAAGCTGCCGGCCGAGGTCCTGGCCACCGGGAGCGCGATTCAAGTCGCCATAGCGAACCTGGCAATAGGCGGTGTTGGCGCCGAGAAAGGCGACGTTGCGGCCGAGCTTGAAAATCCGCCGGTGAAAGGCATCGAACTCCTCGCCGCTCCAATATTCGTCGTGAGAGCCGGTGATCACCAGCGGATATCGATCCAGAATGGTCGGATCGGCGTGGACATCGAAGTTGCTGGCGTAGTCGACGCCGCCCAGGCCTGGGGCCAGGGCCTCGATCCAGTTGATCAGATAGGCGTCATATTCGAAGAAACTGGGCTCACACGGCCGGTCGAAGGAGACCATCAGGCCGCGCTTCTCGTCATCGTCGCTGGGGTAAAGGCTGTGGCCGCCCCAGGGGTTGTAGGCCTGATAGGTATTGGTCCCAAGCCGGACCAGGACAGCGCCCGAGCGCCTGGGATTGTTGACAATCCAGCAGGCGGCCTTGACGTCCCGCGTGGCCGTGTTCTGCTCGACGATGTCGGCATAGTAGCAGCCGGGCGGCCATGCGCTGGTGTCGATATCGGCGAAGGTCGGCGGCCAGCCCGGCCCGATGGCGGAGCCCGATGCGGTCGCGGCGCGATAGCTGACCTCGGCGAACGGGCTGGTCCAGACCAGGACCGGCGCGGGCGCCGCAACCCTGAAGACTTCCAGCCGCGCGCGGCGAGGCGGCTGACCGGGACCGCCGGCGGCCATGATATTAAAGCGATCACCCGGCCTGACGCTATGACGGTCGGCATAGGCCCAGATTCGCTGGCCCTTGAAGAACTCGGTCCAAATGGTCGATTGGGGCGTCGTGCTCCGCGTGGCCCCGGATTCGGTGCGCGCGTAACCGGGCATAGGATTGGCCGCGAGGCCGGCGCCGACACCGGCGAGGCTAAGCAGAAGGCGTCTTGGGATCGAAGGCCAACCGGACATGAGCACAGTCTACAGGCCGCCGGACGAGAACGGGAGGCCCGAGGTGCTGGTTTCGATCCAGGCGCTGCGCGTGCTGTCGGCCCTGGCGGTCTCGACCTATCACGCCCTGCAGTGGGGAGACGGTGGCTTCGATGTCGGGCGCGCCGGCGTTGACGTATTCTTCGTCATCAGCGGTTTCATCATCTGGCATGTCACTGCTGGACGCGACGTGGCGCCGGGCGCTTTCCTATGGCGGCGTCTGACCCGGGTGGCGCCCCTCTACTGGCTGTCGACCCTGGGCGTCCTGGCCGTGGCCCTGGTGTGGCCGGGGTTTCTGCCCGAGGTGCGGCCGGGCTGGACGCACCTGGCGATGTCCCTGGCGTTCATTCCCCACATCGACCCCAGGGGCTTGCCGTTCCCGACCCTGCCGCCGGGCTGGACCCTGAACTATGAAGCGGTGTTCTACCTGATCTTCGCCGCCGCCCTGGCCGGACCCCGGGTCTGGCGCGGCCGGGTGGTGGTCGGCGCGCTGACGGCGGTCACCGCCTTTGGGTTTCTGCAACCCGAGCCGTTCTACTTTCTGGGCGCCAACCCGATGCTGCTGCAATTCGCCGCCGGCCTGGGCCTGGGCCTGGCGGTCGAGCATCGACGGCTGCCGGGGCCGCTGGTTGGAACAGCGTTGATCGCCGGCGGCCTCGGCCTCTGGGTTCTTGAGGGCGCCTTGGGAATTTTCACCGAGCTCTGGCGACCGCTGCTATGGGGCGTTCCCGCCTTTCTGGTGGTGTGGGGCGCCCTGAGCCTGGAAACGGGAGGCGGCCTGGCCCGCCTTCCCCGACCACTGAAACGAGGATTCGAGGCCGCTGGAGAAGCCTCCTACGCAACCTACCTGCTGCACCTGCCGGCCACCGCGCTGATCGCCCACAGCCTTGGCTGGGCTCATCCCTGGTTGTTCGCGCCCGCCGCTCTGGCGGCCTCGATCCTGGCCGGCCTGGCGGGCCGCGCCTATATCGAGCGGCCGCTGCTGATGGCGCTGAGGCGGAGGTTCAGGGCCATTTGACCTCGGGCGGCATCGACGAAAGAATCGATTCGATATTGCCGCCGGTTTTCAGGCCGAACATCGTGCCCCGGTCATAGAGCAGGTTGAATTCCACATAGCGCCCGCGGCGGATCAGTTGCTCTTCGCGCTCCTCCGGCGTCCAGGGCTCGCCCATCCGGTCGCGCACAATGCGCGGATAGACCCCCAGCAGGGCCTTGCCGACATCCTGGGTGAAGGCGAAATCCCGCTCCCAGTCTCCGGAGTCGTGGCGGTCGTAGAAGATACCGCCGATCCCCCGCGGCTCGTTGCGATGAGGCAGGAAAAAATATTGGTCGCACTCGGCCTTGAACCTTGGATACCAGGCCGGGTCGTGCGGCTCGCAGGCGCCGCGCATGGCCTGATGAAACGTCACCGCGTCGGGGGCGTCCTGTCGGCGCTGCCAGTCCAGCAGGGGCGTCAGGTCGGCGCCGCCGCCGAACCAGCCGCTGGTGGTGGCGAGATAGCGGGTGTTCATATGCACCGCCGGAACCCGGGGATTCTTCATATGGGCGATCAGGCTGACGCCAGTGGCCACGAAGCGCGGGTCGTCCTGGGCGCCGGGCATGGTCGCGGCCATTTCGGGCGTGAAGGTTCCACGCACCTCACTGACATGCAGACCGCATTTTTCGAACAGCCGCCCATGGAGGAACCCCATGACACCACCGCCGCCGCCCTCGCGCACCCAGGGCTTCAGCGTGAATCGACCGGCCTCTCCCGGATAAAGCTCGGCCGGGGCCTCGTCCTCCAGGGTGTGGAACGCGGCGACCAGCGAGTCGCGCAGCGTGTCGAACCAAGCCCGGGCGCGGGTAGCGCGCGTCGTGCCGGAGAGGGTTTCGGAAAGCGTGTCGGCGATCATCGAGGCGGGTTCCGATTCAAGGATAGGCGTTGTTTTGCCGCAGCGCCTCGCCGAGCGCCAGAGTCGCGGCGGTGACGACGTTCAGCGACCGCGCGGCCTTGGCAATCGGGATGCGCAGCCGGGCCGTCGCCGCCTGGTGAACCGGGTCGGGAACTCCGGCGCTCTCGGAACCCATCAGAATGATGTCGTCGGGGCCGAAAGTGAAGTTCGGAAACAGCACCTCCGCCTTAGTGGTGAGGAGGACGAGGGCCTGGGTTGGCGCCAGGCTTGCGTGAAAGGCAGCCCAGGATTCATGGCGGGTAACATG